>MGMR01000053.1:0-206 GCA_001796495.1 Chloroflexi bacterium RBG_13_51_18 | reverse complement strand
AAGGACTCGCCGCCGCCGCCTGCCCCGGGAGAAAAACCGCCGCCGCCTCAGTACCACTGCGAGGGGTGCAAAACGAATGTTGATCCCCGCTATCTGCGGCCAGTAATGTTGTGCCCCAGCTGTTTTGGGCGGGTCTGGCTGCTGTCGAACGAAAAACCGGCTGCGGTACCGGCTCCCCCGGAAAATACAGTGGGGGTCTAAACTGT
>MGMR01000052.1:4160-4267 GCA_001796495.1 Chloroflexi bacterium RBG_13_51_18 | reverse complement strand
ACAAAGGCGAGATTGAAGATAGAAGCGCGGAAAAAGATTACTGCGGTGGCCAGATCATCGTCGAGGCCGGGATTGTTACGCCCAGGGAGGTACTACTTAATGCGGTA
>MGMR01000052.1:3660-3866 GCA_001796495.1 Chloroflexi bacterium RBG_13_51_18 | reverse complement strand
GCCAATCTGAAAAAGGGTGTCAAAAGCGTGGCATACAAGGTATGGGAATATGGAGTCGATTTAGGATTCTATCTGCTGGCCTGGATTATGTTCGTCTACCTCCTGCAGCTCTTCCTGATAGCCGTCGGCATCCTGGCGCCGCTGACCTGGCTCACCTTCGTGCTGGTCCCGCTGTTCATGGCAGCCGTCGTATTCCTCCAGAAATC
>MGMR01000052.1:3224-3518 GCA_001796495.1 Chloroflexi bacterium RBG_13_51_18 | reverse complement strand
CACCCAGGAAGAAGTATTCCAGGCGCTCGGTTACCCGCAGCGTTTCCGGAGAGTGTTCAAAGAAAGCGGAATAGAGAAGAGGCATCTCTGGATAGCGCCTAACGAAGCCAAAAAGCTTAGCTGGCAGGAGCAGCAGGACAGATACAGGATTGGGGCCGTCGAACTTTCCCTGCGGGCGATAGACGAGTGCCTGGATGGCCGGAGCGCCGAGAATATTGCCTGCGTTGTCTACGGGAGTTGCACAGGATTTACCCCGGGCCCGACGGTGGCCCACTACCTGGCGAGAGAGTTATC
>MGMR01000052.1:2893-3011 GCA_001796495.1 Chloroflexi bacterium RBG_13_51_18 | reverse complement strand
TGCCGATGCGGCTTCCTGCGCCCTGGTGGGATTTGATGAAAACCCGCGGCACCCATTCATCATTGACATGGAGACACATACCAATACGGACTTCATCAGTGACCTCGGCTATTACTGG
>MGMR01000052.1:2383-2831 GCA_001796495.1 Chloroflexi bacterium RBG_13_51_18 | reverse complement strand
TAAGCCGGCGGTCGATACCGTGCTGCAGCGCCAGGGACTGCGTGTTGATGATATAAGATGGTGGGTAATTCACGCCGCCGGCAATACCGTGCTGGATAACATAAGGGATGCCCTGGGCATAGCCGAGGAAAAGGTGACTCTTTCGAGAGGAACCCTGAGAGAATTCGGCAACACCAGCTCGACAAGTGTTGGGATTACCGGGAAGAGACTGATGGGAGAGGATGTACACCCGGGAGATTACGCGGCGGTTTTATCAGTCGGCCCAGGCATGACCGGAGGCATTTCGCTCCTGCAATGGCTATACTGATTACCGGCGGCACAGGCTTCCTCGGGAAAGCTCTGACAAAAACTTTTCTTGAGAAAAGTCTCCGGGTTTACTCGCTGTCGCGACACCCCTCGGCGCCGGCGGAAAACCTCATCCCCCTTGAGGGCGACATCCTGCTGCCGA
>MGMR01000052.1:2146-2215 GCA_001796495.1 Chloroflexi bacterium RBG_13_51_18 | reverse complement strand
TCTCCACCGCATACCTTTTCGGCCAGAATCATTATGAAATCAGCAAAAAGCTGGCGGAAGATGTCGTAC
>MGMR01000052.1:1681-1980 GCA_001796495.1 Chloroflexi bacterium RBG_13_51_18 | reverse complement strand
CAAAGTAAGAGTCGCCGGGAATCCCCAAGGCAAGCTAAACCTGATACCGATCGATATTGTAGCTCAGAATATTACCAGGCTGATGGAGCAAGATGCTACGGGAATATATTACCTTACCCATCCGGCTCCGCCAATTCTTAAGGATCTGGAACAGCCCATATCCCTGGCCACCGGGGCCGACGTAGAGTTTTTATCAAGTTTCACGCCGAACGTCGGCGACCGGCTGGTGGCCAAATTAATAACTGAACTCTCGCCATATCTGCTCGGGCATGACCTGCCTTCTGACATCGAATGCCAAC
>MGMR01000052.1:1402-1669 GCA_001796495.1 Chloroflexi bacterium RBG_13_51_18 | reverse complement strand
CTTTTCTGCGAAGGACAGCGGAAGCCTTCCTCAACAAATCTTGACAGAAATCAGGTGTCGCATTACACTTATCAACAGACGGGGCAAGCGTCGGCTTGCCCCGTCTTTCTTTTTAGGGGAGGTGACCAATGGTTATGCAGAAAGGCCGGAGCCTTCTGGCGGAGGTCGAGAACAAACTCGGGCTGCCTCCTCTTTCCCAGATGGCTGGGGTGCTGGACAAATTCCCCGACGCCAAGCAGCTGCACCTGATCAAAGATGTCCTCGTCG
>MGMR01000052.1:369-1321 GCA_001796495.1 Chloroflexi bacterium RBG_13_51_18 | reverse complement strand
AAAAGCTTGAGAAATTGGAGAAGTTATTGAAGCGCATCGAGAGAATAATGAAAAATGCCCCACAGGACCTGCTGGGATTCCTGACAAGCTTGAAGGAGTAGCATGAAACGCTATCTGGCACTGGATTTGCCGGCGCCGGTGAGAGACCTCAGAATTCGAGAGGATTTGGGTTCTCAGATACGGCAAAGGGAGCTTTTTCGACTCAGAACAAAGCTCGGGCCTGAAGTCGCTCTCGCTGTCTTCCAGCCGGCGATCGAGGACGAGGATTCCTTACTTTGCGCCATCTTCGTGGCGCCCGGGGAAAATCACCTTGTCTTCCGGGATGAGATAGCGCCGACTAAAAAGTGGGACGAATGGTATCGCGCGTACAGGATACAGAATCTGGGTAGGTCCGCCGATATCGAGAGCGTCGAGATAACGGAAACGGAGGTCGTCTATCACTGGTGCTATTCTTTCTTCAACCTCTATGAGAGCGGCGTCCACTACAGCGGCAGACAGGCCTGGACGGGCAAGATTTACTCCTCGACCTGGAACCACATGCTGACCAACAGGCCGGAGTTTCCTATCCTGATAAGGGGCGGTTATCGAGAGATGGATCCTGAAGTTTTCAACGGCGATAGGGATGCCGCCGAGGAGTACGCGAAGAATCTATGATTTTACTAAGGGAATCGGATAGGCCGAAGAGCCTTGGCGAGAAAATAGCCGAGTATGTGACCAGGCCACCTCAGCCGATACTCCGCTTTTACGGCGATTTCAGCACCGAGGGAGCTGACGGCCGGAGGGTCTTACACTTCGCCGTGAGGAACGGCTTACCGCTCCCGCTGCTTTACGGTATATATGTCGGGGCTAACTCGGAGTATCTGGAGAAGACCGACCACATCGGCCCGTTCAGCACCGACAACTGGATTCTGGAAATGGAAAGTAAAGGAGAATCCCAGGTAGATATCAGGGT
>MGMR01000052.1:0-350 GCA_001796495.1 Chloroflexi bacterium RBG_13_51_18 | reverse complement strand
CCAAGCGAGGGCTCAAAGAGGAGCTGCGGCGTGAGTTTGAGGTAGTTACTGGCCAGAAGCTTTAAGGGGGGCAAACATGGCTGATATAGTTGAAATCCAAATAACCAAGCCTCTTCCAGAAAGCGCAGTAGCCGAGAGTACTTACAAAATTGAAGGCTCTGTCAAGGTATTCGGCGCTGTCGGCGCGCCTCCTTTTGTCTATGCCGCGGTTCAACATAAGGAGTGGTACAAACCCGATTGGGCCGAAGATAAGGAGTATCTCAGGGGCTGGCCTATACCTATTACCGGGGGCTTCTCAATCGACTTCAAGCCGGAGAAAGAGGGTGACTACCAGGTCACCGTTGTGGCTA
>MGMR01000051.1 GCA_001796495.1 Chloroflexi bacterium RBG_13_51_18 | reverse complement strand
GAAAGGCGCATCAACTCATCGATGCCGCTCTCTTCTTCTTTTGCCATGTTTTATTGCCTTGTTGATCTGGCTGGGGAGGAAGGAGTCGAACCTTCACATACGGATTCAGAGTCCGCTGTCCTACCATTAGACGACTCCCCAACGATAGTAAATTATAACATGTAGTATATTTTGAGACAATCATTCGGTTTTCTGTTGACACCTGTGCTTATATCAGGCTATTGTTATTAAAGAAAAGGGGATTTTCCGGTGCCGGATATCGCTGAATTTCAAGAAATTCTGGGCGTTTCTTTCAATGAACCTGCCTTGCTGGAACAGGCTCTTGTTCATAGTTCGTATATCAATGAAAACCCGGCTTATGCTCTCGGCCATAACGAAAGGTTGGAGTTCCTCGGCGACGCCGTGCTTAATTTAATAGTCGCTGATAAGCTGTACCGGGAATTTCCAGATTTGAGTGAAGGTCGTTTAACCAGGCTGCGCGCCGTTCTGGTACGGGGCGATAATCTGGCTCAAATAGCTCGGTTTATTAAACTTGGTGATTTTCTCTATATGGGGAAGGGAGAAGATTCCAGCGGAGGGCGTAATAAGGCTCCTAATCTGGCAGGAGCGCTGGAAGCTGTTATCGCTGCGGTTTATCTGGACCTTGGTATGACCGTTGCTGCAGAGATGGTTGCCGGACTGCTGACTGACGAGTGGCAGAAACTGACCAGCCGTGATGCCGATATCGACTACAAATCGAAATTACAGGAATTCACGCAGGCAAAATACCAGTCGACTCCAGTGTATCGCTTGATATCGGAAACCGGCCCCGACCATGATAAAATTTTCAGGGTAGAAGTAATTGTAGACAAGAAAGCCCTGGGCACCGCCGCAGGAAAGAGTAAAAAGCTGGCGGAAACAGAAGCAGCCCGTCTGGCGCTTCAGCAGCTCTCAAACGACTTTACGGAGTGAGTTCTATCTGCTAAACTTGCAACCAGGAGTATCTCAAATACCTTCGTGAGGTGTAATTATGGGTAGTCGCGGGAATTACGCTAATCGGGAAAAGAAAAAGGTAAAGAAAGAATCCAAGACAATAGCCCCGATTACGGTAACATCTACGCCGGTAGATGTAGAAGTTGTTAAAAAGAAACGAAAGCCCAGGGAGGAAGAGGAGGAATAGTCCTTCCTCGTTAGGTCAGGACCTTTCAGGGAGAGGTTGCTCATGGCTGATATGGCATCGCTTCGGGCGACTGTTCATGGTCGTGTGCAGGGGGTCTTCTTTCGGGCCTATGTCGAAGAAATAGCCGAACGACTTAACCTGAAAGGTTATGTTGGTAACCGGCCCGGTGGCATAGTGGAGGTGGTTGCCGAGGGCGAAAAGCCCGTACTGGAAAGTTTGGTTGAATATCTAAAAACCGGCCCGCCGGCTGCAAGCGTGAAAGAAGTACTCACTGATTGGGGCGAATATACCGGCAGCTTTTCAAGTTTTAGTGTGAGATATTAAGCCGTTCGGACGTCTGTTAACTATGCCTGGAGTTCAACCTTAGCCGATTTAATCAGGTCGAGATAGCCTATTTTTAGTCCGAGAGTATCGGCGACCTCGCGGTCGGCGTCATACGGTTCCCCGATGAATATTTTATCGTAGTCTTCTACCTCGCCTTCGTTCGGGTCCTCTATCACGGCGAATTTTTGCCTCGCCTCCACGATACCCAGGTCGAAGGGGAGGGTAAAATACAGGTCAGCCAGCACCTTGTCTATGCCCAGGCTGTAAAGGCTTTCCCAGCCTCCCAGTGTATCCCCGCGGTACTTACTGCTGGGCAGCAGTGAAAGCAGGTTGGGAATGGTAAAACTCCCCGAACCGTTGTAGGTCTTTAACGGGGCTACGGTTATCAGATAATCGCTGGATAATATCACATTGGGCACCCAGAAAGTCGGCACCGCAAAAGGCTTGGGGAGCGGATTATCAACTTCTACGAAAATGCAGTCCTTAACATCCAGTGTCAGCACCCGTGGGAAATTATAGCCCAGCGCCTGGTAGATAGGTCTGGTGGGTATGCCGCCCGGCGTTCCTTCCAGCAGGATGATATCGGCATCGCTAACTCTCCTGATGCTGGATATGATAGCTGCTAGCATATCAGCGCTGGTTGAGACCGGGTATGGCAGCGGATAGGACGCAGCGGGCTTAATCAGGACGCGCCGCGCCCTGGCTACCACCGACGGTACCTTGAATACAAAATCCGAGGTCTCAAAAATCAATGCTTCCTCCTCAGGGAGATATGCAGGTTCTTTACTTCACCGTTGTTTTGCGAATCGGGTATCATGGCGGAAAGCGTGCGTGCCAATACATCTTTAAGATAGGGGCTTACCTTTGCGGGCACACCGTCGACAACTATTTCCAAATCGCTGACATTATTTTGGGAAATTATCGTTTTTTCAATAATATCGGCTATCCCGGCCACGTCATCGTGGGAAAATTGAGGCATGCTTATATCCAGCGGCTTGTCGGTAACCACCGCCAGCAAGAGCTTCGGATCGGTTAGCAATTCCTGTCCCTGTTCGTTGCGGTGGACTTCTATCTTGGGATAATTGCTGCTTTTAAAACCTTCCGTCAGCAAGATGTCGAAGTCCCATAATACGAAATTCGATATATCCTGTGGGTCGAAATAATTGTCCATGCGACGATAAATCGCCAGGTGGTCCAGCGAATTAATGACAGAGAGTTCGCTTCCGGCTTTGGTAAAACGCCAGGTGTCTTTAGCGGCAGTATCCAGGTCGTCTTTATGGTGTGAATGTTTGACGATAGCCACCTTATAGCCCCGCTTTTTAAGCTCGGCGATTAGCTTTTCCAGCAGGGTTGTCTTGCCGGAACTCGATTTGCCTACGACAGATATAATTGAACGCATATTACTTTTCCGCTAGATGTAAACTTCTTCATTCCAGTCCAGCATCAATGTCTGGACTGTATCGCCTTCATTTACTCTAACTTTTTCTTCCGGTATCACTACCAGCCCGTTGGCCAGGCTCATGGATGTGAGTATCCCCGAGCCCTGCGGGCCGGTTAATCTGGCATAATAATGGCCGTCGCGCTTCTGTACGATTGCCCGGTCGTAGATACGCCTGCCGGCGTCATTTTTCACCGTATTTTCAATAATCGCTTCTACTGAAGGTTTGACCAGGTTCTTTTTCCCCATCATCTTCAACAGCGCCGGCCTTACAAAAAGTTCGAAACTGACCATGCAGCTGGTGGCATTGCCGGGCAAACCTAGGTGAGGTATACTCTTCGCCTCGCCGTTTTTGTCCTTGCCCTTTATCTTACCGAAAGCCAGCGGCTTCCCCGGCTTAACCCGCACTTTCCAGAAGACCATCTCGCCGTCCCTGGCGAGGACGTCCTTCACCATATCGTAATCGCCCATCGATACTCCGCCGGTCGTCAGCACCATATCCGCGTCCTTCGCCTGCTTTAGCTTATTGACCAGTTCTTTTTCGTTGTCGCGGGCTATCCCCAGCATTATAGGGATACAGCCGTAACGCCTGACCAGCGCTGCGATGCTGTAGGCATTGCTGTCGTGTATCTTGCCCTCGGGCAGTGGTTTATCAATTTCCACGAGCTCGTCGCCGGTGGAAAGAACCGCAACCACCGGGCGTCGGATGACTTTAACCATACCCTGTCCGATGGATGCCATAAGTCCAATTTCTGCTGGTCTGATGACGGTATTCTTTTTTAATATTATTTTCCCTTTGGCAATATCTTCTCCCGCCAGCCTGATGTTCTGACCGGGTCTGGTCTCAGAAAAGACGGCTACTTCGTTTGCCCGCTCGTTTGCCGGGGAATCTTTAGGTTTTTGGTTGTCGGTATCTTCAAACTGCACGACGCTATCGGCGCCGGCGGGAATTGGCGCGCCGGTCATGATTCGGATGGCCGTTCCCGCAGTCACTTCTTTTTTGGAAATGCCGCCGGCCAGAACCGTGTCGATAACTTTAAGGGTTTTCGCTGCAACTTTACTGGCGCCTTTGGTATCACCTGACTGCACGGCAAAGCCGTCCATAGCGGAGTTGTCCAGCGGTGGCACGTTTATATCGGAGGTTATGTCCTCGGCGAGGACCTGCCCCAGCGCTTCCATGATGGGGACGGTCTCCGCCTCCAGCACATTTACCTCGGCGAGTATCTTCTGCAGCGCTTCTTCAACGCTTAACATTACTATACGGCTCCTTCGGTCAGCTTTTTAGCTCGTTCCAGATCTTCTTTAGTATTGATGTTGAAGAAACTCAAGTGCTTTGGGTCGAATCGGTCTATTTCTTCAATATCAATAAACTTCACCTTCACATAGTTGAAAAGCTCAACGATTACTTTTTTACCCCGTTCCAGTATTGTATTTATTGGAGCGATGCAATTCTTGGAATATACGGCATGCAGCGGTTCGTACCAGTCATTAACCCTTGGTATAACAAAATCATATCCGTCTGCAACCTTTATCATATATCGTAACAATGATCCGTTTAAAAATGGCATGTCCGCAGCCACAACAAGGTTATAAAACGATTTTGATTTTACCAGTCCGGTATATATACCACCTAAAGATCCTTGCCCGGGGAAAATATCGTTCACTATTTTTATTCCCGGGCGGTTCGCCAATCGGGCGAAGGTTCTCTCTTTCGCTGTAACGATAATAATTTCTTTGCTGATTGGGTCTACGAGGGATATTACTTTTTCAAGTAGGCTTGTGTCGCCGAAGCTTTCTAAAATCTTGTCATGACCGAAACGTGTGCTTTTACCTCCAGCCAGGATAATACAGCTTATCTCCAAATCATCTGCCTGTTTTAAACGCGGGCTTAACCCCCTATATATATTCTAGCATAGAAAGTCAAGAGAAAATAGAGGTCGGGATATATTTTTTTGTGTTATTATTTACGCTTCTATCCGTTTTTATTTTGATGTTTTGCGGATGTACTTGATGCCTGGATGCTCCCAGTTAGTGTTATTGATAATTATGTCTGTTACTTTAGTAGGGGGGTATTTCTCCAGATATTTTACCTGTGCCGGCAGGTACTTTACATCGTACTTCTTAACTATTGCCTCTGGATCTCTAATTATAGCCCGTCTTTTGCTTTCCTCTAACGGTATATCCAGGAATATCTTGTAGTCGATATACGGTGCTAATTCTTTCCTGAATAAAAATACTCCCTCGAATATCACTATCGTGCTTCGGTCTATTTGATACTCTCTATCGACTTCGTATTTATCTGAATCAAGGTTCAGTACTTTTAATTTTAAAGATAACGGCTTATTTTCTTTTATTGGCGATAGCAGCTTTTCTACAATTAAATTAATATCAAAACTTTTAATGTAATAATTGTCAGCTTCATCTTCTCCAGCGTATCGTATCATTTTTGAATTGTGAAAGTCGTCGAGGTGTATCAGCTGCGTCTTATACCCTGCGGCTTTAAGGTAAGTTTCCAGCGACGCTGCAAACTCCGTTTTTCCAGCACCATCGATTCCGTTTATCCCGATGACGAAAGCTTTTTCTTTCTGTTTCATCTTCTCCACTTCTCGTGCAATTGTCTCGAATATCACCAGCCTTCTATCGAAGATGTTGAGTAATTCATCAAATTTACTGATAGTGATATCCGCCTGATTTGGCTCCTCCCCACCGTACCCGTATAACACCCCGATAGATAAAGCCCCTGTCTTCCTGGCAGCTTCGATGTCATGAGACCTATCGCCGACTACTGCCGCCGTCATACTCCCGAATTTCTCCCTGATTTTACTCACCAGTTCCGGCTTGGTCAGGTTGTTGTCCTGTATGCATTCTATATAGTCGAAGTGCCCTCTGATATTCAGACTGGACATAACTATGTTTAGGTACATAGTAGATGCATTGGTGTACTGCGCCAGCTTATAGCCTCGCTTTCTCAAGGCTGCCAGCGTTTCTTTCACTCCCGGGTAAGATTGTGCCATGTCGTGGAATGTTTCTTCATACTCTGCGCGTACTTTTTCTCTAACTTCCGGAATTGAAAGATGCCTTTCTGGTGGCGTGATAAACTCGTACAGCCCGCCCGCTGTGGATGATGTTGTTACGCCGAAGAATTGATTGATTTCCTCCGGACGGAAAGTAACAGGCCATCCCAGCTTGCTAAAAGCCCTCTTTATCGACTCGTAGACGGCGGGCAGGGAAGGTATTATCGTCCCGTCCATGTCAAAGATAATCAGGTTTACATCATTTGGATTTATCATGATTTATTCGCTCTCACACAGATATAGCGTAGAATATGAGTATGTGGCCCTTCTCCGTGGTCTTCCGGGTCATCTATCATTCCTGTTTCCACTATCTCCATGTCTTTAAAGTGATCTTTAAGGTCGCTTTCATAAAAATAATGCACCGGTCGTCTCGGTTTGCTTTCAAAAGTGTTTTCTTCAACTTCATTGCCTTTTCCGTAACTCTCCTCTTTTTCTGAAAAGACCGTGAAAAACATCAGCCCATGATTTTTAATCCTGTAACTGCATTGTTTAATAAAAAGCTTCCGGTCTTCTTCACGGAAGAGGTGTAAAATATTAAAACCATAGATGCTATCAAATTTATCAAAGAGAAAAGACATATCAAGGGCGGAAGCGTTATAAACTCGTGTCTTTGGATCGAGTTCCCGCGCTATTTTACAGGCTGTCGGTGAAATTTCTACACCGACTACATCGAACCCATGTGCCGAGAACAGTTTTGAATTTCTTCCGTAGCCAGAGCCCGGCACCAGTATATTTTTGGCCTTGTTCTCTTCAAATATCTTCAGAGCGTATTCGGCGGTGCGGCTGGGTGATTCACCCCATATCTTGCCTTCAACTTGGTATCGCTTGTCCCAGTATTTATTCATTAGGTTAGATTGATGATGTTTATAACGACTGCTTTAGCACGATAATCTGCGTCAGGCCGGGTAATTTACCCGCTTTCAGTTCGATTCCGCTTTCTTTAGAACGTGTCACGTTGCCCTTGTCTTTGAGAAAAGGCTCAACATCGGCAATTGGTAAGCCCAGTTTTGCCGTCTTAAAATGCATTGGGATTATCACCTTAGGTTTCAACTGGTCGCAGACTTTGGCCGCTGTCCCCGCGTCGATAGTGAAAAAGCCCCCCACCGGAATCATTAACACATCCACTTTACCCAATGCTTTCACCTGCTCGGCAGTTAATTCATGCCCCAGGTCACCTGCGTGGCAGACGTTTATCCCGTCTACATTAAAACAGAATATCGTATTTTTCCCCCTCTGACTCCCCCCTTTATCATCATGGGCTGTTTCAACGGCTTTGATGCTGATACCCTTGACCAATTCACTGGTTTTGACAATTTTCGGCTTGCCCGTTACTGCGGAAATGTTATTGTGGTCGCCGTGTTCGTGGCTTACGGTCACGATGTCAGCCGTTTCCTTTATCGCACCGTGTTTAATGCCTTCCGAGGTTTCGTAAGGGTCTGTGATAATGCGCGTGCCTTTCTCCGATGTAATTAAAAATGCGGCATGGGCTAGATATTTAATTTTCATTTACACACCTCCTCCTGTGCTCTTATTGCTTTACTTGTGCCAGTATTAAGTTCACCAGCGTCCTCACTGGCACGCCGGTGGCCCCTTTGACCAGGTAGCCTTTGTCTTTATCGGTATCATAGGTTCCGGCGATGTCCAGGTGCACCCAGGGTGTTTTGTCCACAAACTCCTCCAGGAACTTGGCGGCGGTGATCGCTCCGCCGTATCTGTTGCCGGTGTTCTTGATATCGGCAACGTCGCTCTTGATGAACTCTCTATATTCTTCGAACATGGGCAGCTGCCAGGCAGGCTCGCCGGCATCCTTAGCAGCGGTAATTGCTTTGTCCAGCAGCGACTGGTTATTCGTGAAGGCTCCGGAGCATATTTTCCCCAGTGCTATCTGGCAGGCTCCGGTCAGGGTGGCAACATCGACGATGGCCTTCGCGCCGAGCTTCGCGGCGTAGCTTAAAGCATCGGCCAGTATCAGCCGTCCCTCGGCGTCCGTGTTGAGCACCTCGATAGTCTTGCCGTTCATGGCGCTGATGATGTCGCCCGGCTTCATAGCGGTGCCGCTCGGCAGGTTTTCGGTCGCAGGGACGAAGGCCGTGACATTTATCGCTGGCTTGAGCTGGGCCAGGGCGGATAGCGTTGCCAGCGCGGCAGCCCCGCCTGCCATGTCCCCCTTCATATCCGCCATATTTTCCGAGGGTTTGATAGAAATTCCTCCCGAATCGAAGGTGATACCCTTGCCGACCAATGCCAGGTCGATTTCATCGGATTGGCGGCCTTTATAACTAAGAATGATGAACTTGGGCGGCTCTTGGCTTCCCCGCGAGACCCCCAGCAGCCCTCCCATCCCCAGGTCCTTTATTTTATCTTTTTCGAAGATTTCCACTTTAAGCCCGTACTTCTTAGCAAGCTGTCGGGCAACTCCGGCCATCTGCGTCGGTGTCATGAAATTGCTCGGTTCGTTGACCATGTCCCGCGCGTAATTAGCGGCTTCGGCTATGATTTTTCCCTTGTTGATAGCTTGCTCTATCGACTTTTTAATTTTGCCGACTATCGTGAGTTCTTTTATCTCCCCGAAGTCGTTTTCCTTTTTCGTAATATATTTGCGGAAAGCGTAAAGCCCCAGCACGGCGCCTTCTGTCATCGCCTGCATCGCGTCCTCGGTTTTTATCCTGTTAATACCCTCACCCGTAATAACGCTGGCTACGCTCGTGATGCTCTTGCCCCGCAGGTAGCGGCAGGTCTCAGCAATAGCGCCGCGTAATTTATTAACGGTTAACTCTTGTTTTTTACCCAGCCCCAGTACCACAACCTTGCCTGCCGGCAGCTTGCCCATGCTGTGGATGAGGGTTATTTCATTGAGTTTGCCTTTGATGTCTTTCTGTTTGATTAGTTTTAATATGGCTCCGTCCATTTTTTTATCGATATCGGCGGCGGCGCCTTCGGGCTGCCTCAATCCCTCATAGTGGTTTATTATTATGGCCCCGGTTTTTATACTGGCTAAAGCGCCGGTGGCGGCTTTGATTTCCATCGAAAGGTCTCCTTTCATCGCTTCGCTTCTCTGACAACCTTATCTATCACGGGTGTAATATCCCGGGATGTATCCACGGTAAAATGACGGCGTTTTATTTTCTCTGCTGTCATTCTCATTTTCTGGTAAACCGCCCAGTCAGCATCGGAGTTGTCCTGGTTGTTCTTGTTATCCGCCCGTTTTTTCAGGCGCTTCTCTACCAGTTCTATCGGCGCTTGCACATTTACCAAAATCAGTCGTGCTTTGAGTCTTTCGGCTATATTATAGAGGCGCTCCCGGTGCCGCTCCTCTAGGTTGGTAGCATCCAGTATAACAGGTATTCCTTTCTTTAACAGGTCTTCTATTAATTGATACGTAGTGCGGAAAAGGTATGCACTCTCATCTGCCGCGTATGTTGGTGAAGTAAAAAGCTGCTTGCGCAGGGCGTCGCTTTCCAGGATGAGAAAGGGCAGACGCTCCGCCAGCCTGCGGCAAAAATAGGATTTGCCAGTACCCGGCAGCCCGCTTATCATTATAACAACAGGCTGCGACTCTGCTTCAGGGAGCGTGGTAAAACTATCAGCCAGACGGTTGGCATCGGTGATTAAATACGGAGCTTTCATACCCTTAGATTATAGGATGTTTCGGTCTGTTTGGCTAGACATCAGCCGGGGACTATGCCGGGTTTACTTCCCCGTAGAAAGCCACCCCCACCAGCCCCGGCCCTGTATGCACACCCATTACCGGCGTGAATTCTGTAACGTATATTTCCTGACAATCGAATTGTGATGTAATCCTGTCTTTAAGCGTGGCGGCCTCTGCTATGGCGTCGGCATGCATCACGGCAACGTGCAGTTGTTGACCCTTCTTTGTTGCCCCGTCCATTAGTTTTAGCATACGGTCGATGGCGCTTTTCATTGTCCGTGGCAGTCCAACCGTATGAGGGTCGGCATGGTTCAGCGTAAAAACAGGTTTGAGGCTAAGGATTGAATTAACCAGCGCGGCAGCCTGGGGTACGCGCCCGCTTCTGGCCAGGTATTCCAGTGTGTCCAGCGTGGCGAATAAGTTCACCTTTGACATGACGTTATCAACGATTTTTCTGACTTCTTCCAATGGTTGGTCCAGACCGGCCGCTTTGGCCGCTGCCAGTGCCACCAGCCCCTGTCCGGCGGCAGCCGTGGTGCATTCTATCACCTCGATGGTGACGTTGTTAAGGATTTTATTTGCCGATTCTACTGCTGCCCGCGCCGAATTGTACATCGCGCTGAACTTGGCTGGCTCTGTTAGGCAGAGGATGTTGTGCGCTCTGTGGCTTGCATTTTGATAAGCTTCTAGGTAGAGGGTCGGTGAAGATGCGGATGTTGTGGGTAACTTTTTCGATTTTCGCAGCATGGTATAGAATTCAGTGGGGGTTATATCTATCCCATCCCTATAAGTCCTTTCATTGATTATCAGGGGGACCGGCACCACCTCAATACCCAGCAATTTTACCTGTTCTGGCGGAACGCAGGCAGTGGTGTCGGTAACGATGCCTACTTTTTTCGTTGGAGCACCTCTTTATGGGTATTTTTATATTACCGGGATTGTATTGCTCCCCCTTTTGTCTTGATGCTCCGCTAGAGTTTATTTATTTTTCAGGCGTCTTTCCAGTAGTAGCGGAACCAACAATCCTCCCCACATTATTATCAACAGACCCGGGAAGACGAGATTAATCAGGGCACCTGTCGAGTGATAGACAACTAGGCTCAACGTAAACAGACTTGATGCGGCCAGCAGACTAACTCTCAACCACCGCTGGCGTAAACGAATGAAAACCGCTATGGTCAGTGCTAGCCCCATGAAGCTAAGTCCAATCCATGGAGCAAAATAATACAGCCGCTGCAGGCTTTCTTCGGAAAATCTGCCGGAGGCTGATATTGCCAGCAGCCAACCGATGATTATCGGCAGCGGTAAAAGCATTAATGAACTGAAAAGCCAGTCCCTCCTGGTGGTCATGATAACTATACGTATAAGCCACCATAGCGCCAGCGGGAAATATACCGGCAGCACCAGGAATGACCACCCTCTGGGGAGATAAAGCAGCATCAAACCTACAACCAGCACCGGTAATAAGGTGTACCCCAGCCATGGAAATACCCAGGCGGGTTTTCCATGAAACCAGCCGTAGGCCGTCGTGGCGAGAATCAGTACCAGCACAATTGATACCCATGTTGGATACTGCCACCAGTTTAGAACGAACAGTAGCCCAAAGAGGAAATGGGGCATTGAAGCCAGTAATACCTGTTTCCAGCTGCCTTGGCTGTATGCCTCGTAAATCTGACGGGCAATCGACTTCGTGCTGCCCATCTGGGCCAGGCATGTTTTTGTCGCCTCTTCCTTGGTCAGACCTGAACCGATTAATTCCTGCAGACTATCCTCTATATGTGCCTCGAGCTCGCTCATGATTACAGTCTCATCTGAATGGTCGAGCCTGGCGTCAGACCTGATACTCTCCAGATATTGAGTTAAATTCAGTGTCATCGTTTAGACCTTTAAATTCCTTTGCTTTCCGGCTGCAGTATTAGTTTTACGGCGGTGAAAAAGTCCAGCCACTGGGTTTTTTCTTCGGCTAATTTAGCCTGCCCCCTAGCGGTAATGTGATAGTAACGCCTTTGACGTCCATTTGGCAACACTTCCCAGGTACCGTTTATCAAGCCGCTCTTTTCCAGCCGGTGGAGGGCGGGGTAAAGCGTTCCCTCTTTGAACCTGAAATAACCCTGGCTCCTGACTTCAAGCTCCTTAACTATCTGATAACCGTACATCGCCTGCTGCTCCAGCAGGGATAGGAGGAGATAGCCTGAGCTGCCTTTAAGCAGGTCGCGTTTAGGTTCCATATATATCACCTCTATTACGGTATTTACTTAGACATTCTATGTATGTCAATACTATCAAAGAAATATTATCTTTGCAAGAGGTAATTACCCAATTATTTCTTCGTTTATCCGGGGCGGCCAACGGTTGTGTTGTTTGCTAATAAGTCAGCGTGTTTTAATCTGATTTATCCGCGCCGACCAGCGCCAGCAATGCTCCTGTTTGTCAACAGCTCATCCGGTGGTTTTTTTGCTGATTGGGTTGGTTTCTAAACGCGTTAATTTACTTGAGACAGCCTGTGTAAAATGCTATAGTACGGGAGAACAACTGTGTTGTCTGCGGGGGAGTGCCGGAACTGGCAGACGGGCTGGACTTAGGATCCAGTGCAGCAATGCGTGGGGGTTCGAGTCCCCCCTTCCCCACCATCTATATCAATCTCCTGCGAATTAGCATTACTTGATTATGCCCCCACTTTGTGGTACTATTTCCCAGCACATACTGCTACGAATGATACATCTGTAATCCTCTGTATTGCGGGGCTAATATTTTGGAAGAGAACAGATATCAGCTTCATCCTGTAGCATCCGACGATACGGAATTTCTGTACGTGGTATATCCCGGCACCAGGAAGCAGGGAATGGCTCTGACGGGATGGAGCCGGAAAAAAATTGAGCAATTCCTCCGCTTTCATGTCCAACTATAACAAGACAAATTCAGAAAAAACTTTAAAAAGCCACCCGAAAAGTGTATCTTTTAAAGGAGCTATGTCCAGGAGATTATCTCTTAGCGTTGTCATTGTGTTATGCTTGCCGGTAGCGGTATATCTATTCATGGCATTATCTGCTAAACCTGCAACCGCGGTAAACACTGAAAAAGTAAACTATTCGATCGGTTCCGGCGCTCATGATTTGCACCACGTCGATACCGACGGCCCTGTTGACAGCCATGTTTACAGCCTATTACACGCTCTTGATGGAGGGGTATCTGGGACGGCTATAGGTTCCATCCAGGGGAAGATATATACCTGGGGCCCCTATGAGGACACAGTTTTCATGTCGGACTTGGATAGGGCCAATCGCGTAGTCTGGCTTTCCACTACTGTTAATATTAATACGCTTTCGGCTTATAACGGTTCTGTATACTATTCTTTAGCCACCGGAAATTATGACTTCATATGGAGAAATGCAGACGCTTCAAACAACGTAACAATTGCCGCTTTCGCTGTCTCCAATCTTGTTATTAGTCCGGCTGAAGATGGTTCAATAGGCACGGTAACTATCTCTGTAGACGTAGCTAATAACGGAGACTCTGCCGGAGAATACACTCTCATCCTCATAATTAACGATGAAATAGTCACATCGAAGTCGGTCACGCTTGTTGCCGGGGGAATGAAAACGGTTACATTTACTGTAACTGGCCAGGCTGCCGGTCATTATAACGTAGATTTAAACGGACTCACTAAAGACTACGAGGTTATAAAGGCCTCTCCCGCTAAAATGGAAACCATAACGCAGACCCCATCGGAAAATAATCTGCCATCCTCTACTACTATTCTTCTATCGACGGCCCCAGGTGAATCTGAAGATGAGGAACCGGTAAGCTGGTGGCTTATTGTTATCATTATCACCGGCGGTCTAATAGTTGCCTTGGTTACATGGACGCTTATACGCAAGACCGGAAAACGAGTCTAATTCAGAAAATGGATATCGTTCGTTAATTGGTCAAGATTCCTATCTATTGCCCTCTCCTAGTGCCTATCTTTTTACAATCCCTCCCACGTCTCCCAGCGTTATGCCTTCGACTTTATGGTCGTGGCAGAAATCATCGAAGGCATTGCTGTAGTCGATATTATGGGAAAGCAACAGACCACCGGTCTTGAGGTGTGCCCATGCTGTCTCGAATTCCCTGTGCATGTTTTCGTAGGAATGGTCGCTGTCATGAAAGAAAATATCTATTTCTCTTAGTTTCTTCAGTAGCGGTACCATTGTTTCGGAGCTTCTGCCTTTAATCAGATGCCAGCGGTTTCTTAAATAGCCCGGTATCATCCACCCACTCTGAATTCCCTGCCAGGCAGGCAGGTCGATGGAATAAAGCCGACCGCTTTCATTGGCTTCCAGGGCGGCGAGAATATGCGACGAAGATATTCCGCTGGCTACGCCGGTCTCGATAACATTATCCGGTCTTTGTCTCCGGCAGATAATATACAAGACCGTCCCCAG
>MGMR01000050.1:2263-8514 GCA_001796495.1 Chloroflexi bacterium RBG_13_51_18 | reverse complement strand
CCGTCTCTGGAAGGCCCGGTAATCCGTCCCGGGGAAGACCGCCTGGTTGAACAATATAAGTTCAATATTAACGGGCGCTTTTACTTCGATGGCCAGGACTTTAAACTTCGCAAAGGCGACCGTATTGCGTTGCTGGTGCCCATGACGGGCGGATAATGCCGGTAAAAGAGACGCTTGAAACAGGAACAGAATATATTTGACTTGACAACAGTGGAGTATAAGTGTATTATTCTGCCGAATTCAGTTTTTCTGAAGGTAAGGTTATTGTCACTCTTGAGGCGGCCCGTAATATCAAATGCCCGGGGTGATAGTTATCGCTGATTTTCAAAAAACGTGTTAAAGCCGGAGGAGGTGATGCATGCCCTGATAAAAAGAGAAAATGCTACTCTAATTATTACAAAGGAGTGAAAGGACGTAATGAAAAAACTTATATTTATTGCTCTGGCAATTATCCTGGTATTCAGCATGATTATGGTGAGCTGTAAGGAAGCAAAGACTCCTACAGTTACTGTTACGACTACTGTTACTGCTACGGCTTCTCCGACTGGGACGGCTACTCCCACTGAGACGGTTGCTCCGCCTGTGGACAACCGGCTGCCCAACATTGGCGCTTTAGCCAAGCCGGAAGGCGGTAAAGAAGGCGGGCGCCTTCAATTATCAGCGGGTGTCAACATTAACAACATTGGTGACCCCACCGGTACTGCCGGCCCCAGCGATGCTGCATATTCCTTCCCGTGCGTTGAGCCTCTGGTCGTTATCGATAAAAATAACAATATATCGCCCTGGCTGGCAGAAGAAATTCTTCCCGCCGATGACGGCTCATCACTCACCCTGAAACTGCGCAAGGGCATCAACTTCACGGACGGCACGCCTTTCAATGCCGAGGCCGCCAAGTATAACATCGATAACGGCATCAACAGCGTCATGTGGCCTAACATGAAGAAAGTTAAGGAATGCGTCGTCGTCGATGAATATTCCATAAGATTAGACTTCGTAAACGGCCAATGGGACTGGACCGCGGTCAAGAGTCTTGCCGGGTTCTGGAGCGTCATGATGTTCTCCCCCACCTATCTGAAGAATCATACCCCGGAAGAGAAGATGACCCATGTGGTAGGCACCGGCCCCTTCATACTTAAAGAATACGTCCGTGACCAGAAACTTACCTATGACCGCAACGATAACTACTGGAGAGGCAAACCTTACCTAGACGGTATTGACTACAATATCATTGCCGATCCGACGGTTACCCTCCTGGCATATAAATCCGGAGATTTGGATTTGCTCGGCGTTCAGGCCAAGGATGCCAAGGGACTCCTTGGCAGCGGGTTTACAATCACCAAAACTACCGATATGGTAATCAACTGGTGTATACTACCCTCCAGCGGCAATCCGGATTCTCCGCTGGCTAACCTCAAGGTACGCCAGGCGGTTGAAACTGCTATCGATAAGCAGGCGCTGGTTGATGGGCTTTCCTACGGATACGGCGTAGCTACCAACCAGTTATTCTGTCTGCCGCCATATCAGGATCCCACTGTTGTCGGCTATCCTTTTAGCATCGCAAATTCCAAGAAGCTGCTGACGGATGCCGGTTATCCTGAGGGTATTGAGACTGACCTGTATTACGTCCAGGGTATGCCGGAAGACCTCCCGTTAGCGCTTCAAGGCCAGCTCAAAGAAGCCGGTATCACCCTTAACCTAAAGCCGGTCGATTACATAAAATTCGTCGCCATGATTCAGGGCGGCGAAGGCTGGGAAGGCTATATGTTCGTATACGGCTTCCCGGGCACCACTGTTGACCCGGCCAGCACACTCTCGAACGGCTGCCTCAACGCCGTTAAGAAGGACGGCGTCTGGACTAATACCACCTGGATAAGCTGCGAACAACCCGTTGAAGTCCTGGAAATATTCGCACAGTCAAACGCTGAACGGGATCCCGCCAAGAGGACCAAGCTAATCCAGTCAATCTCCAAGAAATTGGCTGATGATTACTGCCAGTGGTCCTACTTCTACTATACGCCTGGACTTACCTCCTTAGCTCCTAGACTTAAGGGCTATACCGCCGGACAGTATATAGAGTTCCAGCCGTTTACTTTCGCCTGGTTAGAAAAATAAAGTAAATAAAATATGAGCCGTATAGTTTAAACGGCTGGGAATAAAATACGGGTCCCGATTATTCGGGGCCCGTATTATTTTATCATTAATAAGCAGGTGGAATCAGGTAACTATTTTAGCTGTTAACGAAGGTATTAAACCCTGATACAGGCTACGAAGTGTCCGTTGCCTACGTCACGGAGCGGAGGCCTTGCCTGGCTGCAGTCAGGTATAGCCATAGAGCAGCGCGGGTGGAAATGGCAGCCGGGAGGAGGCATGACCGGGCTAGGGACCTCTCCTTTCAGAACAATGCGCTGGCGTGTCTTTTCCGCTTTAGGGTCGGGTATAGGTATGGCGGAGAGTAATGCCTTGGTATAAGGATGGAGCGGATTTTCATAAAGTTCTGTGGAATCGGTAATTTCCATAATGCGGCCCAGGTACATCACGGCTACGCGGTCGCTGATATGCTGTACCACAGCCAGGTCATGGGCGATAAAGAGATAAGTTAGCCCCAGTTTTGCCTGCAGTTCTTCCAGCAGGTTGATTATCTGGGCTTGAATAGACACATCGAGAGCGGAGATAGGTTCGTCACAGATGACCAGCGATGGGCTGCACGCCAGGGCGCGCGCCACACCGATGCGCTGCCGCTGTCCGCCGCTGAACTCGTGGGGAACGCGGTCCATCATGCTGGGGTCGAGCCCTACAAGTTTAAATAAATCCGCCACTTTATCTTTCAGGTCTTTTCCGGAGGCCATCTTATGCACTTTTAACGGGTCTCCCACGATACTGCCGGCGGACTGCCGCGGATTGAGCGAGCCGAAGGGGTCTTGGAAAATGACGCCCATATCACGGCGCCGGTCTTTTAGTCTTCTTTCCGGAAGGGTGGAGATATCATCTCCGTTATATATGATGCTTCCGGAAGTAGGATTGTATAGACGCAGAATGCACCGGCCGGTAGTGGTCTTGCCGCAGCCGCTTTCTCCCACCAGCCCCAGCGTCTCATTTTTCTTAACATCAAAACTGATTACGTCCACGGCTTTGATATCACCGACCTTCCTGCGGAAGAGTCCTCGGGTGATGGGGAAATACATCTTGAGGTCTTTGACTTCTACCATATTGTTGTTTTTTGGTTCTTCCATTACTTCCCCTTTATATCAACATAACATGATATATAATGCTCGTCACCCACGGCCCGGAGCGCCGGCCAGGGTTCCTTATAGCATTTATCCACTTTATGGGTACACCTGGGGAGGAAAGCACAGGTGGGGGGCATTTCAATCAGGTTGGGAGGCAGGCCTTCAATAGGTATCAGTTTTCTGGCCCCGTGCCTCTCGCCAAGCTTGGGCACACTGTTCAACAAGCCGATGGTATAAGGATGGCTGGAACGCTCGAAGATATCTTCAGACGTGCCGGACTCAATAATACGGCCGGCGTACATGACGTATATCCGCTGGGCATAGCGGGCAACTACGCCGAGGTTGTGCGTTATAATTACCAGTGAAGTATCATGCTGGGTGACGAGGTTTTTCATGAGTTCCAGCAACTGGGCTTGTGTGGTTACGTCTACGGCGGTGGTGGGTTCATCGGCGAAAATAATATGGGGATTGCAGGATAGTGCCATGGCAATCATGACTCTCTGGCGCATGCCGCCGCTGAACTGGTGCGGGTAATCATCGACACGGCTGAGGGCATCCGGCACGCCCACCATTTTTAAAAGCTCGATAGCCCTTTCCCTGGCCGCCTGCTTGTCCATATTGAGGTGGAGTTCCAGCGTTTCCGTCAGCTGGCGGCAAATGGTCAATACCGGGTTCAGAGAGGTCATGGGTTCCTGGAAAATCATGGTCATTTTACTGCCGCGGATAGCCCTCATTTCCGGGCCGTTGGCTTTATACTTGAGCAAGTCCTGGCCATCGAAAATGACTTTGCCGTCCAATATTTCACCCGGCGATTGTATCAATTGCATGACCGAGAGTATGCTTACGGATTTGCCGCAGCCGCTTTCTCCTACCAGCCCGATGATTTCCCCCTGGTCAACATGGAAAGAGACACCGTCAGCGGCCTTTACCAGGCCGTATTCCGTTTTAAAGTATGTCTTGAGGTTTTCTACATCCAATACACTTGCCATACTACCATCCTCTGTTTTAATAGCGTAGCATTCTTTACAGCACGCCTCTTAACTTCGGGTCGATGGCGTCCCTGATACCGTCGCCGACCATATTAAAGCCGAATACCAGCAGCATAATAGCCACGCCGGGAAATATAGAAAGCAGCGGGTTCTCCAGTAGATGGCTCTGGCCGTTCATCACCATGTTTCCCCAGGAAGGAGCAGGAGGCGGGACACCGATGCCCAGGAAGCTTAAGCCCGCTTCACCCAGGACGACGCCGCCTATACCCATAGTCAGGCCAACGATCAAGGGAGGGAAGGCGTTAGGGAAGATTTGTGTCAGCATGATACGCCAGTTGCTCATACCGATAGCCTTGCTTGCCAGGATATAATCATTCTGCTTGACGCTTAACGCCTGGCCGCACATCATGCGGGCCATGCCGGCGATACCGCCGAACCCCATCGCAAAAATAACCACTCCGATGCCGCCCCCCACTAGCCCGGCAATAAGCAGCAACAGGATAATACTGGGTAGAGCCATCAGCGCATCGGTAATTCTCATGATAATTGCGAACACCCAGCCGCCGAAGTGAGCTGCCGCGAGGCCCATGAGTATACCTATAATGGCTGAAGAAAAGACCGCGGCAAAACCGATTTCCAGAGAAATCCGGGACCCGTATATTATTCGGCAAAGAATATCTCTGCCAAGCTGGTCAGTGCCCAACCAGTTTTGCCATGTAGGTCCGTGCAGTATATTGCGTAAATTGGGTTGCAATGGGTCATAAGGCGTTAATAGCGGGGCAAAAATGGCTGTTAGAATGATAATTACAACGATGATAAAACCTATCAAATATAGTTTGCGTCCGAAAAATACCCTGGCGAATCTTCGCCACTCACTGCGGCGCGGAGGCGCCGCCATTGTGGCTAAAGCATCAGGGCTAGGGGATGCTACCTTGTCAGACATGTTGGCCTCCTCATGCATATCTTATCCTGGGGTCCAGCCAGCCCCAGGCAATATCGACGGCTAGATTGGAAAATATGACGATAGCGCCGAAGATAAGGGCAGTTGCCTGAACGATTTGATAATCATAAGCGAAAATAGCCTGGACACTTAATCTGCCCATGCCGGGTATGCTGAATACCGTCTCGATAAATACCGATCCTCCCAGGATCATGCCTATAGTGCCGCCGAGGGCGGTAACTACTGGAATCATGGCATTCTTGAGTTGATGCCTGGTTACAATCACCCTCTCGCGCAGGCCTTTGGCCCAGGCGGTGCGGACATAATCTGTCCTCATCACCTCAAGCATACAGGACCGTACCAGGCGGGCCATGCCGGCGATACCACCCAGTGCTACCGATGCCACCGGCAATATCAAATGGGCGCAGCTTCCCCAGAAATCTTCAAACGGATTAACCCACCCGAAGAGAGGAAGCCACCCCAATCTGTAGCCGAATATATAAATGAGCATAATACCAAGCCAGAAGGTGGGCACCGTCATCCCTATATTAGAGATTGTGGTAAGGGTATTATCCATCCAGGAGCCCCGCCTCAAGGCGCAGTAAATCCCGACAAAAATACCGCCAAACGTACCGATAACCATGGTTATAAAACCGATATAAGCTGTACGCGGTAAAACATCGGCAATAAGTTTACTGATATCTTGCCCAACTCCTATCGATGTGCCCAGATGGCCCTGTAAAACCTGGCTAATCCAGTCAATATATTGCTCGTAGATGGGTCTGTCCAAACCATATTTATGTAACAGTGCTTCATGTTCTTCAGGCCCCATGGAGGTTATATTACTGCCCATATTGAAATTGCCCATATATACCATTAGAGGGTCACCGGGCAGCAGGCGGACGAGCAGGAATACCAACATGGTGACGATGAGGAGGATGATTAAACCGATTATCAACCGACGAATAATATATGCTGTCATGTCCGCTCTCCCTTAACCAGTGTCGTTACAGGCAAAATGTAACGCTGAACAGCCGCTTAATTAACTGATACCTGTATTTTTGTACTAATACTGAGGTGCTATGATTAAAAGCA
>MGMR01000050.1:2019-2157 GCA_001796495.1 Chloroflexi bacterium RBG_13_51_18 | reverse complement strand
TAACGGCAAATGCGCCGGCGAGCCTGCCATGAAAGTGGTCGAGGATAGATTAAAGAAGGAGTATTAAAAAAAATGTCATTGCGAGGGCAAAGCCCGAAGCAATCCGCCAACCCGGATTAACAGATTGCCGCGCCTCCC
>MGMR01000050.1:1559-1675 GCA_001796495.1 Chloroflexi bacterium RBG_13_51_18 | reverse complement strand
TCGGCTAAAGCCGGGGTGATGGGCTTTACGCGGCACCTCGCCTTCGAGTTGGGGCCGTATAAAATCACGGTTAATTCCGTGTGCCCGGGCATGGTCATGGGCGGCGACTACCTGCC
>MGMR01000050.1:0-1509 GCA_001796495.1 Chloroflexi bacterium RBG_13_51_18 | reverse complement strand
TCACCACCGCACAGGATACCGCCAATGTCGTGCTTTTCCTGGCATCGGACAAAGCGCACATGATTACCGGCACGAATATAGACGCTTACGCCATCGCTCCCGGCGGTAAAGAGCACTGGGATAATTTTATAAAGAGACGCAAAGAGTTCCTGGCACGCAGTAGAGAATCGAGAATATAGACGTTGATAACAATTACCTGGAATATCGTGAAACAAGGAGGAAATGAATATGAGTGCAGGTAAAGTAAGCGCTGCCTATGAAGTGCTAAGTCCCTGGTCGGAAGCCGACCCCGTACCTTTGAAAGGCCTGTCGCCGCGGCTGGACAAGCTGGACGGCAAAAAAATCGGCCTGTTGTGCAACAACAAGCGCGCCTCTCCCCTCATCCTGGAAGTAACCGAAAAACTTCTAAAGCAGAAATTCCCCACGGTCACTATAAGCACATTCAACGCCCGTTCTTTCTCCGTTTCATCACTGGAGAAGGACAGGGAAGGGGAGTTTAACGACTGGATAAAGGAGGTGGATGCGGTTATCGCCGCCGTCGGCGACTGAGGGGCATGCACCAAGTACCTTGTGTACGACGCAATTTACGTAGAGGGCAAGGGCAAGCCCACTGCCACCTTCGTTTTCGAGTACTTCTATAACGATGCCATGTCCGCGGCATCAAGCAAAGGCATGCCGGTCGTCAGAGTCGTGCCGGAAGCCATCGTGTCCGAGTCCACCGTCATGGAGGACATCGAAGCTTCTATCAAGGCGGTTTTCGCCAGCGTGATAGATGTATTGACCAAGCCGCTTACCGCCGACGAGACGTCGCCCAAGCGGAGGGAGCCGGAAAATCCCCCGCGAATCGTTTTCAAGGGCAGCCTGGATGAAATTAACCAGTTCTTCTACCAGCGCGGCTGGACGGACGGCCTGCCGATTATTCCCCCCACCGAAGAAGCGGTAGCGGAGATGATGACGGGCACCGACCTTCCGGCCGACCACCTGGTGGAAAAGCTGGAGCCGCGCCTGGGCAAAGCCACGATAGAGAGAATCGCTATCAATGCCGTCATGGCAGGCTGCCTGCCGACATATATGCCGCTGCTGATAGCCGGCGTGCAGGCGCTGGCGGCAAACCCCGCCTGCGGTATGATGGCGGCCAGCACCGGCTCATTTTCACCGTTCTGGCTGGTCAACGGGCCGATAGCTAAAGATGCAAATTTCCGTTCTACCTACGGGGCGACGAACCCGGGGGATATCGCAAACGCGTCGTTCGGGCGGGCCATGGGTCTGATTACCAAGAACATACGCGGCATCAGAAAGCAAGTCGAGGACATGGGCGTACTCGGCAATCCCGGAAAATATTCCTGGGTGGCGGCGGAGAACGAAGAGAACAGTCCCTGGGAACCGGTGCACGTGGAACGCGGTTTCAAAAAAGAAGACAACACCGTGACCCTGATGTTCCCGCAGTCCTTCCAGCAGATGATGCCCTTCGGCACCGATGATAAGGGCATACTCGCTACCATTGTCGGC
>MGMR01000049.1:7391-24820 GCA_001796495.1 Chloroflexi bacterium RBG_13_51_18 | reverse complement strand
CGTTTTTCAACAAGGGCATGGCGCGGTAAAGCATAGACCGGCAGCATCACATATTTCTGCGGATTGAAGAGGAAAGCCGGCTGCGCATTTTTCACTTTGCGGCTCATCTTAGCGTCCACTACCGACTTCGAATGAGCGATGCGGGTAGTCGTGCGGAAAAGCACCGGCGTATCGAACTCCTCGCTGATTTCAAAAGCGTAGCCCATCAGGTCGTATACATCCTGACTGTCGCTCGGCTCCAGCATCGGCACCTTGGCCAGCCGGGCATAATGTCGGTTGTCCTGCTCGTTCTGTGAACTGTGTATCTGCGGGTCGTCGGCGGTAATCACTACCAGTCCCCCCTTGATGCCGGTAATGGATGCCGCCATGAAGGGGTCGCTGGCTACATTAAGCCCCACGTGCTTCATCGAAGCCATAGCGCGCGCCCCCGTGTAAGCTGCCCCCATCGCCACCTCCATGGCTACCTTCTCGTTAGTCGACCACTCGGCGTAGATGTCCTTAAAGCGCGAGAGGTTTTCCAGTATCTCGGTGCTGGGGGTGCCGGGGTACGCCGCGGCAACCTGCACGCCGGCGTGATAAGCACCAAGTGCAAGGGCCTCATTCCCCGATAGCAGTTGCAGAGTTTTATCCATCTTTAGCCACGCAATGCTTTATAAATTAACAAACATTATATCAGAAAGCGTAATTATTTTACAAGTATATTGTGCATAAATGCATTTGATGCTTCAAATACTTCTCAATTCTACCATATATTGCGTATTAAGGACAATATTATTTGCCCTTTTGACAATTGTTGTAACGCTCTGCTATATTACTAATTGAAAATCGTTTTCATTTGGCTGCATGCAATGATTTATACTGAAAAACGGACTGAACAGGAACTCCGCAAGAACGGCTTTAAAATTACTCCGCAGCGCCGCGCCGTTATTGATGCTATTGCCGGTTCTCATGAACACCTTACCCCGGCAGCCATTTATAACAGAGTCCGTCGTGAGCATCCCTCAATCGGCCTGGTGACGGTTTATCGCACTATTGAAGTCCTCGCGGGACTCGGTCTCATCTGCGAGACGCATGCCGGCGGCAGCTGCCGCAGCTATCTGATGCGCCGTCCTTCCGAACACCACCATCACCTTATCTGTTCCGACTGTGGAAAAGTGGTCGATTTTACCAATTGTGACCTCGATGACCTTGAAAGCCGTCTTGTTAAGGAGACCCGTTTTAAAATAAACGGTCATCTTCTGGAATTTCTGGGACAGTGCCTCGAGTGCAGTAAAATCAAGGGAAGATAGGATACTTGTGTTAAAACGTATCGGTCGGGAGTTGTGGCTTCATATCCCGTTTACCGCCGCCGGGGCGGTAGTCGGTATCGGGGCTATGGCTCTGGTTACCTTGCTGAATACTCCCACGAACGTATCCGAGTCACTTTTTTACACCTTCCACCCCCTCCATATTGTCTTCAGTGCACTAGTGACCACTGCCATATACCGCAAACAGGAAAACCATAAGCTCTGGCTGGTATTTATCGTCGGTTACGTAGGCTCTGTAGGCATCGCCACTCTTAGCGATGCCGTTATTCCTTACCTTGAAGGAAAGAGCCTGCAAATTGCCATGGAGTTTCACCTCCCCTTTATATCCACCGAGGCAATGCCTTTTATCGGTATTCCCGAGTGGATTATGATTAATTCCGCCGCTATAATTGGCATTGTCATAGGCTATTTCAAACCTAATACCAGGCTGCCGCACATGACTCATGTTTTGCTGAGCACATGGGCTTCGCTGTTCGGGTTTACCGCTTTCGGTACGGCCGATTGGTTGCCCCTGTTGCCCATTCTCTTTGTTTTCCTCTTCCTGGCCGTCTGGATACCCTGCTGTGTCAGCGATATAGTCTTCCCTCTTTTATGGACCGGAAAAGCAAACGGCCACGAGCACAAATATGAGCATACTCACTAGCAAAATTGAGTGTGTCCACCGTTGATAAGAAAAATGGGGTCTTTTAAGCTTTTATGGTGAGACGTTGTCTTGAAATATTAGCGATAATTGCAGTGCTGGCGGCGTCCCTCTTGCCTGCAAGCTGCCATACCCCCGCCGCGGAAGATAGCGGTGTTAATAAAGCCGCCATCATCGACCAGCTTTATTTGCGTGAACCCAACCCCGAACTCATTGCCGCGGCAACCGGCATTCTTGAGTCGTATGGCTTTGAGGTCGATGTCTGGCAGGGAACTGATATCACCGTTGATTTTTATCGCCAGCTGCCTTCGCTCGGCTACAAATTCATTCTTTTACGGGTACATTCGGGGCTACTGGTCTCCCTTGAGGGCGATAAGGTAATTACTCTGGATACCACCTATCTCTTTACTGCGGAAAACTACACAATGACACGCTACGTCGCTGACCAGCTTTCGGACAAGGTCTCCAACGCTTTAATGTCGGATGATACTCCGCTGGTTTTCGCCGTCAACTCCGAGTTTTTGAAAAATGCCGACGGTGAATTTAATCACACCGTGGTTTTAGCGCTGGGTTGTGAGAGCTTTAAATACGACGATATGCCGATGGCTTTTATTGAAAAAGGGGCTTCGGCTTATGTCGGCTGGAGCGATGTCGTTAGCCTGGAGCATGTTGATGCTGTTATCGTAAGGCTCTTGGAAAACCTTCTGTCCGCCAACGTGACCTTATCGCAGGGTATTTCTTTAACAATGGAAGAAATGGGGACTGACCCGCATTTCGGTTCCTATCTTAAATATTATCCTTTAGAAAGCGGCAATAGAACAATAGCGGAACTTATTCGGGGAGATTAACGTGGCCGGACTATATTACAACCTCCCCCCTGAAAAAGCCCGCAAAACATTGTTCCCCAGACTCTTCAGTCGGGGTAAATGGCAGCCCGGCATCATCGGGACTAATAAAATGCTTGGGAAATAAATCAAGCGGGAGACAGGCAGGTATAATGCCCTTTCTGAAATTCCGCTTGGTTTTTATTCCGGCAGGAAAGCCCGCGTTTCCTTTAGTGCTGTAGTTGTATTATAATTTGTATGTAACTCTAGGAGGTTTACCAGCATGGCCGTTAAGAAAGTCGGTGAAAAATATCGCTGCCATATCTGCCATAATGAAGTAACTGTCACTAAAGCGGGCGGCGGCACGCTTATCTGCTGCGGCGCTGCCATGGAAAAAATCCAGGAAAAGTTCGACCCCGCCGGGTAGTGCCTTGTTGTACTTCGCTTATGGAAGCAACTTAAACAGGAAGCAGATGCGGGAACGGTGTCCGGACAGCCTACCTAAATATGTAGCCACCCTGCCTAATTATAAACGTGCCTTTTCCGGCTGGTCCCGTACCTGGCACGGCGGCACGGCTACGATAAAACCTTTCCGTGGTGAAAAGGTACATGGCGCTATCTACGAGGTCAGTGACGCCTGCCTGAAACAGCTGGATAAATATGAGGTCGGCTATATCCGCTTCAATGTCACCGTCTTCGATGAAGACAACCAGCCACACCAGGCAGTCACCTATATCAAGTCGGGCAATCTGGACGAATCCCTCCCCTCAAAAGAATATGCTGCGGTTATCAAGCAGGGCTACCGTGACTGGGGCATTGGATAGCCGCCTTGTCGTTATTAAGTTTGAATATATTCAAGCTTATGATGTATCATAATTTAAATGTAAAGCGTTGTTAAAGGGGTTTTTTTATGGCTGCTGGTAACTATGATGTTAAGGATATTTCTCTCGCCGGAGTGGGCAAGCAGCGTATCGAATGGGCTTTCCGCGAGATGCCGGTGATAGGCCTGATAGGTAAAAGGTTTGAAACGGAGAAACCCTTAAAAGGCGTGCGCATTTCCGGCTGCCTTCACATTACTACGGAAACAGCAAATCTGGGACTGGCCCTTAAAGCCGGCGGCGCTAATGTCGTTCTCTGTGCCTCCAATCCCCTCTCCACCCAGGATGATGTCGCGGCGGCTTTAGTGGACTACGGTATCCCCACCTTCGCCATCAAAGGCGAGGATGATAAAACATATTATAAGCACATCAGTGCTGCCTTGGAACACAAGCCCAATATCACTATCGACGACGGCGCCGACCTTGTTACTCAGCTTCATACCAAGCGTTCCGACCTCCTGAAAGACGTTATAGGAGGTAGTGAAGAAACCACCACCGGCGTTATCCGGTTACGCGCTATGTACAAAGCTGGCCAGCTTAAATATCCTCTTGTCGCTGTCAATGACGCCGATACCAAGCACCTCTTCGATAACCGCTACGGCACCGGCCAGAGCACTATCGACGGCATTACCCGCGCCACCAATATCCTCTGGGCGGGTAAAAAGGTGGTAGTCTGCGGCTACGGCTGGACCGGCCGCGGCGTTACCATGAGGGCTAGGGGGTTGGGGGCGCACGTTATCGTTATTGAGGTAGAGCCTGTCCGCGCCCTGGAAGCGGTCATGGAAGGCTACCAGGTAATGCCTCTCATCGAAGCCGCTAAGATCGGCGACATCTTCATTACCGTCACCGGCGATAAAAACGTTATCGATAAAGCGCATTTTGAAGTTATGAAAGACGGCGCCATTCTGGCTAACAGCGGCCACTTTAACTCCGAGATTAATATTCCCGTCCTGGAGAAAATGAGTAAGAGTAAACGTACTATCAGAAACTACGTTGAAGAATACGCCCTGAAAGACGGCCGCTCTCTTTACCTGCTGGGTGAAGGCCGGCTGATTAACCTGGCGGCGGCGGAAGGTCACCCGGCCAGTGTTATGGATATGAGCTTTGCCAACCAGGCATTATGCATGGAGTATCTGGTCAAGAACAGGGGCAAGCTGGAAATCAAAGTCCACAACGTGCCGGAGGAAATCGATAAGGAGGTCGCCCGTTTAAAACTCCATGCGATGGGCGTCGCTATCGATACCCTGACCGCCGAGCAGCGCAAGTACCTGTCCAGTTGGGAGGAGGGGACTTAAGCGCCTCGCCAGCTTCACACAAACGGAGGAAAAATATGTCTAATAATTTTACCGCCTCGCTGAAATACCTTTTTACCTCGGAATCCGTGACTGAAGGCCACCCGGATAAAATCTGCGACCAGGTAGCCGATGCCATTCTGGACACGATTATGGAGAAAGACCCTAACGGCAGGGTAGCCTGTGAGGTCACTACCACTACCGGTTTGGTTATGGTGCTTGGTGAAATCACCACAACTTGCTATGTCGATGTTCCGGATATCGTGAAGGGCGTCGTTCGTGATATCGGTTATACCCGCCCGGAATACGGCTTCGATTTTGAATCGATAGGCATATTATCCTCTATTAAAGAGCAGTCGGCGGATATCGATATGGGCGTCAGTAAATCTCTGGAGGCTAAAGAGACCACCGGCATCAGCCATCTTGATGAAATAGGTGCCGGTGACCAGGGCATGATGGTCGGCTTTGCCTGTAATGAGACCCCCGAGCTTATGCCCCTGACCGCCTCTCTGGCCCAACAACTCTGCCGCCGTTTGGCCGAGGTCAGGAAAAACGGCACGCTTAAATACCTCCGCCCCGACGGCAAGTCACAGGTGACGGTAGAGTACAGTAAAGGTGTCCCCAAACGCGTGGATAGCGTCGTCATCGGCGCCCAGCACGACCCTGATGTCACTCACGACCGGATAGAACAAGACATTATCAAGCATGTGGTAAAAGAGGTAATACCGTCAAAATATATCGATAAAGACACCAAATACTATATTAATGCCACCGGAAGGTTCGTCATCGGCGGTCCTGTTTCCGATACAGGATGCACCGGGCGCAAGATAATCGTGGATACTTACGGCGGCGTTGCCCGCCACGGCGGCGGCGCTTTCTCCGGCAAAGACCCCACCAAGGTCGACCGCTCGGCTTCTTACATGGCGCGTTATATCGCTAAGAACGTCGTCGCTGCAGGCCTTGCCGACCGACTGGAAATCCAGGTCGCCTATGTCATCGGCAAAGCCCACCCGCTTTCCGTCTCTATCGAAACTTTTGAGACGGAAAAAGTGGCCCCGCAGGTCATCCTGGACCTGATTAACAAGCATTTTGACCTCCGCCCCGGCGCTATTATCGACTACTTTAAGTTACGCCGCCCCATCTACCGCCAGACCGCCGCTTACGGTCACTTCGGTCGGACCGACCTCGACCTGCCTTGGGAAAAAACGGATAAAGCGGATATCTTAAGAAAAGAGGGATTGGGAAAATAGAGGGATGTGTTTGAGAGTAGCCGCTCGGTTATTTTTAGTTAAAATCGGTAAGGGGTGTAATAAATATGACAACCCAGCTCTCGGAAGATGAAATATACCAGAAAGCCAAAAAGAGGGTTGAAGAAATAAAAGGCTTTTACGCCCATCTTTGCGTCTATCTGGCCATCAATCTACTCGTTATAATTATCTGGCTGGTTACCAGTCTTGGCGCGTATCCCTGGTTTGTCTTTCCGGTCGGGTGTTGGGGTGTCGTCGTAATATTGCACGCGCTCTTCGTTTTCGTCTTTAATAAGGATGCCCGCTGGGAAAAAAACGCCGTCGAAAAGGAAGCGGATAAACTCAGGAAAATGGGGCAGGGGGATAAGTAGAAAGTTTTTCCGCACGGGGGGTGAGTAAAATCATTAAAGCTAACCCCATTAAGTTTGGAACTGACGGCTGGCGGGCAGTCATCGCTGAAGACTTTACCTTTGAAAACGTCCGTTATTGCGCTCAGGGCGTCGCTGAATATCTTATCAAAGCTAAAATAGAGGGGCGGGGTATCGTTATCGGCTATGATACCCGCTTCGCCTCCGCAGACTTTGCTGCCGCCGCCGCTGAAGTACTTGCCGGCAATAGCATTAAAGTATACCTTGCCCCGGCGCCCACTCCCACGCCTGTTATCAGTTATGGCGTCCTGGCCAAAAAAGCCGCCGGCGCTATTATCATTACTGCCAGCCACAACCCCGGCCAGTGGAACGGCTTTAAGTACAAGGACGAGTACGGCTGCAGCGCCTCCGATGACATTACCTCGAAAATAGTCGACCTTATTTCTAAGTCCTACGCTTCCGGCAAGGTCAACCGACTGTCCTTATCGGACGCTAAAAAACAGGGTCTCGTTATGACGTCCGACCTCGATACGGATTATTTCGAGCAAATAGCTGGACTCGTTGACATCGATGGTCTGCGGCAGGCCGACCTCAACGTGGTTATCGACCCCATGTACGGGGCGGGTGCCGGCTATCTTAAGCGTATTTTATCCGGCGGTTCTACCCGGCTTATTGAAATTCACGGCGAGCGTAATCCCCTTTTTCCCGGTCTCCACCCGGAGCCGATACTCCCTCATCTTAACGACCTCGCAGCAACGATAAAAAAGAACAAAGCCAGTGTTGGTCTAGCCACCGACGGTGATGCCGACCGCATGGGTATCATCGATGAAAATGGCAATTTCATCACCCAGCTCCAGGTGTTCGCTTTGCTCTGTCTCTACCTGCTGGAAGTGCGCGCCGAGCGTGGTCCCATTATCAAGACCCTCACCACTACCAGCATGGCTTATCGCCTCGGTGAAATGTTTAATGTGCCCGTGATTGAAACGGCGGTGGGCTTTAAATACGTCGCTCCGTTAATGCGGTCGGAAAATGCCATCATCGGCGGAGAGGAAAGCGGCGGCTACGGCTTCCGCGGTCATGTCCTGGAGCGCGACGGCATATTGGCTAATTTGCTTTTCCTGGATTTCATGGTCAAGACTGGCAAAAGCCCCTCGGAGCTCGTCGACTACCTGTTTAGTCGGGTAGGGCCCCACCACTATCATCGTGTTGACATAAAGTTCCCGGAATCAGAGCGTCAAACAATCATTCAGCGAGTGAAGAATGCTCCCCACGACTCTATCGACAATGCTAAAGTAGCAAAGCTTGATACCACTGACGGCTTCCGGTTCATTCTTGAGGATAACTCATGGCTGCTCATCAGGTTCTCCGGCACCGAGCCACTGCTACGCATCTATGCCGAGACCGATTCGCCGCAGCGGGTGGAGCGCCTGCTGGAAATAGGGAAGAAAATGGCGGGAGTCTAAGGAGAGAAAAAGAGTAAACAACATGACTGATATTAATCTTGACGATTTCTCAATATATCGAAAACTCGACCCCGAAGATATGCTGGCGCGTATTAAAGAATTCCCCATGCAGTGTTCTCAAGCGTGGCAGTCGGTAATGAAAATGGTGCTTCCCAAGAATTACAGCAACATCAATCAACTCGTCATTCTGGGCATGGGCGGCTCAGCTATCGGCGGGGACCTGGTCAGGACACTGGTGCAGGAAGAGATGAAAATCCCTGTTATCGTTCACCGTGACTATGGCCTGCCCGCTTTTGTCGATGACAGAACGCTGCTGATTGCCTCCAGCTATTCCGGTAATACTGAAGAAACCCTGTCCGGCTTTGAATCCGCCCTCAAGATGGGCGCCAAAAAGCTGGTCATTACCTCCGGCGGCAAGCTGGAAGAAATGGCTAAGGTAAATAATATCCCCGTCTTTAAAATAAAGTATAAAGCCCTACCCCGCGCCGCCCTTGGCTATAGCTTTATGCCTACTCTCGGCGTTCTTCAAAAACTTGGCTTTATTCAAGACAAATCGGCGGATGTTGCTGAGATTATTCAGGTACTGGAAAAGCTTTCTTCCAAGCTTGATGAAAAATCGCCGCTAAAGGCCAATCCTGCCAAGCAGCTGGCTCAACGACTTTTTGGTTGCCTGCCGGTGGTCTATGGCGCCGGCATCGCCGCCGAGGCGGCGCACCGCTGGAAGACCCAGTTTAACGAAAACGCAAAGTCCTGGGCTTTTTATGATATCTTCCCTGAGCTCAACCATAATGCCGCTACCGGCTATTCTCTGCCCAAAGATATAGCGTCGAAAATCAGGGTCGTTCTGCTGCGGTCGCCGACCTTTAGCAAACGGATTAAGCTCCGTTACGACGTTACCTGCGAGCTTTTAAAGCAGTCCGGCGTAGCTTATGAATTTGTTGACAGCGAGGGGAAGAGCTCTTTAAGCCAGATAGTCAGCCTGGTGTCTATCGGCGACTATGTCAGCTATTACCTGGCGCTTCTCTATAAAGTTGACCCCTCGCCCATTAAATATATTGACTACCTCAAGGAACGGCTGGCAAAAGGGTAGGGGAGAAAATTACAGTATCCCCAGTCCGTACTCCACCAGCCTGGCAGCTTTGGCCTTGCCGTTCCCCACGTATTTATCCAGTTCTTTCCAGAATTTCTTGCTGTGGTTGTGAACGCGCGTATGAACAAGTTCGTGCAGGATAACGTAGTCGGATAACTCCCGGGGCAGGGCAACCAGCTTTATGTTCAGGCTGATATTGCCCTTCACAGAGCAGCTTCCCCATCTCGTTCGCTGGTTCCTGATTGACACATTCCTGTAGGTAAATCCGTATTGTTCCGCCAGTTGATTAAATCGGCCTATGATTTTCTTTTTGGCTTCCGCTTTATTAATCGACTGAAAATTGTCTTCAAAGGTTTTCTTTTGCTTCTCATACGCCTGAATTTCAGCCAGGTGTTTCTTGATCCACTGCTTCTTGGTACGTACAAATTCCAGCGCCGATTCAAAGGATGTACGCCGCGGTACTGCCACCCGCACACCTTTAACCGGTCGGACGGTGACAATAATACGCCTGGCGCGTGCGCTGCGTTCCAGTAGTACCGTTCCCATATCATTGATATGAATTGTTTGAGAATCTCTCATAGCACCAAACTATATAAACTGCCCTTTTTGCAGAACAAAGAAGCGCCAGATTCGTGAGTATATCAGCGTGAACCTGGCGCTTTACTTTACCTGTATACTGTATTAACGCTTGGTGTACTGCGGTGCCTTGCGGGCTCTCTTGAGGCCGGGCTTCTTCCGCTCTTTAGCGCGGGCGTCCCGTGTCAGCAGCCCGTTCTGCCGCAGGACGGGTTTAAAACGCTCGTCGGCGCGCACCAGTGCACGGGAAATCCCGTGCGCAATCGCCGCGCTCTGCCCGCTAACGCCGCCGCCCAGCACCTTGACCACCGCGTTATATTTTCCGTTGCTCTCGGTGGCGATGAACGGCTGTATAATGACCCGCTGGTGCTCCAGCGATGGAAAGCGTTCTTCCAGCGTCTTGCCGTCGATGATAATGGCGCCGTTCCCAGTCGTCAGCTTTACCTGTGCCACTGCCGTCTTCCGTCGGCCTGTCCCGTGAAAATAGCTGTGTTTATCCATATCTGCCCAATCCCTTTACTTTGATTTCTTTGTCTTTTTTGTCTCTGCCTTCGGTTTCGGCATATTGGGATACTCCGGCCCGGCATAGACCTTTAATTTCCTGTTCATCCGTGCGCCCAGCCGGGTGTGTGGGAGCATTCCTTTAACGGCATATTCGATAGCCCTGGTAGGGAACTGCTGCATCAGGTTGCCCAGTGTAATGCTCTTCAGCCCTCCCGGATAGTTGGAATGCCGGTAGTATACCTTCTGCTCGGTTTTTTTGCCAGTAACACGTACCTTTTCCGCATTGATGACCACCACAAAGTCCCCGGTGTCCTGGCTGGGGGTATAGATTGGTTTGTGTTTTCCCATCAGCAGGCGGGCTATCTGGATAGAAAGCCTGCCCAGTGTTTTATCGGCGGCATCGATTACGTGAAGCTTACGCTTGATATCCGTCGGTTTGGCGCTATATGTTTTCATAGTGCATCTCCATTAAAAGGACCGGGATAGTTCACCTGCACCAGGAACAGACCGTCGGACGGTGCCGTCGGTGCGGCAAGACCTGGTTTCGCCGCCTGTATCATGCTGTCGAATTCACCTACTGTCATTTTACCCTGTCCTACTTTGATTAACGAGCCTATCGTATTGCGTACCTGATGGGGAAGAAAAGAGTTAGCGGTGATGCTGAAGATAACCATGTCCCCATCCTGTGTTATTCCCGCTTTAAATACATCCCGGACCGTTCTTTTTTGCCGGGCGGTCTCGGCGCTGGATACGAAGGATGCGAAATCGTGCCGCCCGATTAAAGCCTGGCACGCTCTGTTCATCGCCCCGGTGTCCAGTTTTCCGGCAACCCGCCAGGAAAATCTCTGCTTTATCGGTGAGCGGGTCGGGCTGTTGAGTATATAGTACCTGTATTCCCGACTCACCGCGCGGCGCCTCACGTCAAAGGACGGCTCTACTTTAAAAACTTCTTTTACCGCTATGTCCTGCGGCAGGTAGTGATTCAATCCATCGATGAACGACTTCATGGGAAGCCTGGCATTAACATCGAAGCTGACCACCTGCCCCTTGGCATGAACGCCGGCATCGGTCCGGCTGGCTATTTTTATTCTTGTCCTTTCTCCCGTAAGTTTTTTTAAGGCTTTTTCTATCTCTCCCTGGATCGTCGGTGCGTTTATCTGCGCCTGGGAGCCGTGATAGTTTGTGCCGTCGTATTCGATTATTAATACAATTCTGGTGCTGGTTTCCAAGCCTGCAGCCATTCCATCACCGAGCTGCTCCTTCAACGGAAGGATTATTTGACCAGCTCCAGTTGCACCATGGGTGCGTTATCGCCCAGCCTTGGCTCTACCTTGGTTATGCGGGTATAGCCGCCGGCCCGTTCTTTATAACGCGGTCCCAGGTCGGAAAATATTTTCTCGGTAACCTTTTTATCCGTGATGAACGTCAGCGCCTGGCGGTAGGAATGAAGGTCGCTTTTCTTGCCCAGCGTGATCATCTTTTCCGCCATGCCGCGCACTTCCTTGGCTTTAGCCTCGGTGGTGACGATTTTTTCGTGTTTCAGCAGGGCGGTGACCAGGTTACGGTACAGCGCTCTCCGGTGTCCGGAAGCGCGGTTTAAGCTTCTGCCTTTTATATTATGCCTCATCTTTGCCGTTCTCCGAATATAGTCCTTATCAATTTACGAATTTTCGTCGCTGTCCGCTTCTTCATCATCTGTAACTGCCGCCTTTTTCTTTTTCCCTCTCGCTTTAGGTTTGGCTTCTTCTTCCTCTACTTCTCCCTCTTCTTCGGCGGCCTCCTCGGGTTTTGGATTAAGTGATAACCCTATCGTTGAAAGGCGGTCCTCGATTTCCTGGTATGATTTCTGCCCGAAGTTCCGTAGTTTGAGCAGTTCTTTAGTGCCCTTGGCGACAAGCTCCCCGACGGTTGTGATATTACTCCGCCGCAAGCAGTTCATCGTGCGTACGGAGAGGTCGAGTTGTTCTACGGGCATGTTGTATTTCTCATCGGGAATCGCCAGGCGGATAGCCCTCTCCTCGGCTTTCATTTGAGATATCTTTACATACTCAAAGAATGGAGTCAGTTGCTCTATTAAAATTTCAGCGGCCTGGCTTATCGCGTCCACCGGCAGCATGGTTCCATCCGTCCAGATATCGAGAACCAGCCTCTCCCGGTTGGTTTCCCGACCCAGGTGCGTCGGCTCTATAACGTAATTCACTTTACGTATGGGAGTGAAAATGGCGTCGACCGGAATAGTGCCCACCGGCATGTTATCCGTAGATACGGCCGCCCGGAATCCCGCCCCCAGCTCTACATCCATTTCGACATAGAGTTTAGATTTTTCGTTGTTAAGAGTAATTAGGCACAGGTCCGGATTGGTAATTTCAAAGTCGGTCGATGGCTTGATATCGGACGCGCAAATCCGTCCTTCGCCCTCCTTTTCCAGGGTCAGCGTGCCGCCGTGGTCGGATAAAGGCTTCAACCGTATTTCTTTTACGTTGAGGAGAAATTCTATGACGTCTTCCTTGGCGTTGGGAATTACCGTGAACTCATGCTGGACGCCATCGATTCTTACTTGAGTTATGGCTGCTCCCGGTAGATAGCCGAGTAATACGCGACGCATGGAATTGCCCAGGGTTACGCCAAATCCCTTCTCCAGCGGTTCGGCTACGAACCGCCCGAAATTATCTGATTGTTCGGTACATTCAATTTTTGGGACTAATAGTCCAGCCAATGAACTACCTCCTTTGCATTACGCTATCGCGAATAGTACTCGATTACTGCCTTGCCGTCGAACTTGGCATCGACCTGGTCGGGAGTGGGTAGTGTTATCACCTGTCCGACCATATTCTGCTTATCCAGGCTCAGCCAGCTTAAGATATCTTTAGCTTCGATTGATTCCGCTAATATTTTATAATACTCGGTCTTCTTGCTGCCTTCCCGCCAGCCGATAGTATCGCCTTCTTTAACGAACGTGGACGGAATATTGACCTTCTTGCCGTTCAATGTAATGTGCCCGTGCTGCACCAGTTGCCGTGCCTGCGAGCGTGAATCGGCAAAGCCCAGACGGAAAACTACATTATCCAGCCGCCGTTCCAGCAATACCAGTAGATTATCGCCGGTAATCCCGGCCTGTTTTTCGGCTATATGGAAAGTTTTCCTGAACTGCCGTTCCAGGATGCCGTAGGTATAACGTGCTTTCTGTTTTTCGCGAAGTTGTAAACCACGGTCGGAGAATCTTCGCCGCCGCCGACTACTGGATGCCTGTCCCGGTGGTTTCGGTCGTTTATCGATAGCGCATTTCGGCGTAAAGCACCTGGCTCCCTTTAAGAAGAGCTTCTCGCCATTCCGCCTGCACAAACGGCATATCGCTTCTGTATATCTTGCCATAATATTCCCCTTTTATACCCTTCTCCGCTTCGGAGGTCGGCAGCCGGCGTGCGGTATGGGTGTAACATCCCTAATTCCGGTAATATACAGCCCTGAACCCTGCAGGGAGCGTATTGCCGCCTCCCGTCCGCTGCCCGGACCGTTAACCAGTACTTCGACCTGCCGTAAACCATGCACCATTGCCTTGCGTGCCGCATCACGGGCGGCCATCTGGGCGGCGTATGGCGTGCCCTTACGCGAACCCTTGAATCCGGCCGTGCCCGAGCTTCCCCAGGCCAGCGCGTTACCCTGCGGGTCGGTAAGGGTTACTATGGTGTTATTAAAACTCGATTGTATATAAGCCTTTCCGGTAGGGACTGCTTTACGTTCCCGCTTTCTGGCTTTTGGTTTCCTCTTCTGTGGCACCCTGTCCTCCTTGTTCCCGTATACTCGAGACTATTTCTTGGTCGCGCCGCGTTTCTGGCCTCGGCCGGCAACTGTCTTGCGCTGCCCGCGCTTGGTGCGGGCATTGGTCCGTGTCCGCTGTCCTCTGGCCGGCAAGCCGTGACGGTGCCTTTGACCGCGGTAGCTGCCTATTTCGGTAAGGCGCTTGATATTGAAGTTTATATCTTTTCTTAGCTCGCCTTCGACATGGTACTGCTTATCGATGATTTCCCTGAGTTTATTTACTTCGGCCTCTGTCAGGTCTTTTACCCTGGTTTCCGGGGCGATGCCTGCCAGCGCCAGTATTTTATAACTGTTATTCGGCCCGATTCCGTATATATACTGCAGTGAGACCCATGCCTGCTTATTGACCGGTATGTCTATTCCAGATACACGTGGCATATTTCCTCCTTGCTAACCCTGCCTCTGCTTATGCTTGGGATTCTCGCAGATAATTCTCACAACCCCGCGTCGTTTCACGACCTTGCATTTTTCACATCTAACTTTTACTGAAGCTTTGACTTTCATTTTTTTACCTTTTTCTTATTTGAGCCGATAGGTGATTCTACCACGTTTCAGGTCATAAGGCGAGAGTTCGATTAGTACTTTATCACCGGGCAGCACCCTTATATAATGCATCCTTATCTTCCCTGAAATATGGGCCAGCACCTCGTGCTTATTCGGGAGCTCCACGCGGAACATGGCGTTGGGAAGCGCCTCGATGACCGTGCCCTCAACCTCGATGGCTTCTTTTTTAGTCATACCATCCCCCGGTCAACACCTCCGGTTCAGTATCATCTATAACTATCGTATGCTCAAAATGCGCTGAAAGGCTGCCGTCCGCCGTTAGCACTGTCCACTGGTCCTCGGCTACGCGGGTGTGCCAGTCGCCGATATTCAACATCGGTTCCAGGGCTAGCGTCATTCCCTTTTTCAGCACCGGGCCTGTCCCCGTCTGCAGCCCGTACGGTGGCTCCGTGGAATTAGGAATCTGCGGGTCCTCGTGCATTTTTCTGCCTATCCCGTGTCCCGTGTATTCCCGCACCAGGGAATAGCCTCTGGATCGGGCGTAATCCTGGATAGCCGCTGAAACGTCTCCCAGGTTCGCTCCGGCTCGGGCTGCGGCTATGCCGCTTTTCAAAGCGCCCTTAGTTGTCTCGATAAGACGCTTGGCCTCCGGACTCACTTTACCCACAGGGACTGTTACTGCGGCGTCGCCGTGGAAGCCGTGAAAAATCGCACCGAAGTCGAGCGAAACGATATCACCCTCTTTTAATTCTTTATCACCGGGTATCCCGTGCACTATCTCGTCATTTACAGACGCGCAAATAGTGGCCGGATAACCCCGATATCCCTTGAAAGAGGATTCGGCGCCCCGCTTTTTCAGTTCCCTCTCGGCTATAATATCCATTTCTTTCGTTTTCATACCCGGTTTTATTCGTTCGGATAAAATTTTCAATATCTCGGCGACAATCCGGCCGGACTGCCGCATGATTTCAATCTCCTTTTCCGACTTTATGACGATATTCATTAATTGACATCTCTTTTAACGTAAGGCGGCTGCAATCCTCTGGTTAACCTCGGCCGCGCTGCCCTCGCCGTTGATTTCCAGTAATTTCCCCGCCCGCTTGTAATAATCAATGAGCGGCGAGGTCTCTTTGAAATACACTTCCAGCCGCTTTTTTACCGTTACAACATTATCATCGGCACGCTGGTACAATTCGCCGCCGCAGCGGTCGCACTTGCCCGCAACTTTAGGCGGAGAATCCACCTCGTGATACGGCGCCTGGCATTTACGGCAAATCCAGCGTCCGCCCAGTCTCTTTAATAATTCTCCTTCGGAGACTTTTATATAAACCACTTTATCTATAGCTCTGGATTTCTGCCCCATGACTTTGTCCAGTGCCTTCGCCTGCTCCAGGTTCCTCGGGAAGCCGTCCAGTATCGCCCCGTCTTTGCAGTCCGGTTCGGTCAGCCTCTCCAGTACCATCTGTATCGTTATTTCATTAGGGACCAGCTGTCCCTTCTCCATGTAGACCTTGGCTTTTTTACCAAGCTCCGTCTCCTGCTGGAGCGCTTTGCGGAAAAGGTCGCCGGAAGCTACCTGCACCAGCTTCTTTTTCTCCGCCATCATCACGGCTTGTGTCCCTTTGCCCGCCCCAGGGGCTCCCAGCAGAATAATATACACCTTTACTCCTATTTAATAAAGCCTTCATAACGCCGCATGACCAGCTGGGCTTCAAGTTGCTTCATCGTATCCAGCACCACTCCCACCACGATAAGCATTCCCAGACTGGACAGCTGGATTTGTTGCACGTTGGTAACCGTACGTGCCAAAAATGGCATTATCGCCACGAAGGCTAAAAAGAGTGCCCCCGCCCAGGTAATACGGTTGATAACGCTGCTCAAATAGCTGGCGGTATTTTTACCCGGCCGTATACCCGGGATAAAGCCCCCCTGTCTCTGCAGGGTGCCGGGCAGGTCCTGCTGCTGGTATGTGATGATGGTATAAAAGAATGTAAAAGCTACGGCTAAAATAAAATAGAGAATCCAGTAAAAAGCGCCAACCGGCAGGTCTGTATTAGGATTGAACCATCTCACGATGGTATCGGCGAAGCCCGGCGCGTCGGCTTGGACAAAATAACTCGCCACGATGCCCGGGAACAGCATTATCGACATCGCGAAAATCAGCGGTATCATGCCCGCGGAATTCACACGCAGCGGGATATGTGTCGTCCCTGATTGCCGGTACATGCGTCCGCCGCGGAAAACGCTGCGGGCATACTGCACCGGTACACGGCGGTGCGCCTCGGTAAAGATGACAATCAGGATGACCGTCACGAGAACGATGGCGATATAAACGACCAGTCCCAGGGGATTGCCCTTGGCCAGGAAGCCTTCTTGAATCAAGTTGGGATATCCGGCGACGATGCCGCCGAAGATAATAATAGAGATGCCGTTGCCGATTCCGTATTCGGTAATAAGCTCGCCCAGCCAAACCAGGAACATCGTGCCGGCGATAAGCGATACAACGATAGTGATAGTGAGCATAGGGTCACTTGCGTTGACAGCGGGATTGTCTCCCCGCTGTAAAATGACAAGTTGCCCGTAACCTGAAAGTCCGGCCAGCGGTACTGTTAACCAGTGCGTAATCATATTAATCTTGTTCTTGCCGGCTTCCCCTTCCTGTGAAAGGGCCTGGAGCTTGGGAATAACCGGCACCAGCAGAATCATAATGATTGAAGCGGTAATATACGGATAAACGCCCATCGAAGCTACACTGAACTGTTTCATGGCGCCGCCGCTGAAAAGGTCCAGCATACCCAGCAGGGCATTATTTTCAAAAAGATTTTTCAGCGCTTCAGTATTCAGACCCGGCAGAGGCACATGAGATATAAAACGGAACGCTACCAGGATGCCCACGGTAATCAATATCCGCTTTCGG
>MGMR01000049.1:0-7356 GCA_001796495.1 Chloroflexi bacterium RBG_13_51_18 | reverse complement strand
GGGCGTCACTTCGCTGCCGGACTCGAATTTACTGAGCTGCCCGACGCTTACGGTGCTGTATTCTATCCGGAAGATATTTGTAAAACCGCGCTTCCTGGGCAGGCGCTTGATTAATGGCAGCTGTCCCCCCTCAAAACCGGGGCGTACCTTATTATTACCGGCGCGTGACTTCTGGCCTTTGCAGCCGCGTCCGGAATATGTCCCATGTCCGCTGCCGTTGCCGCGTCCCACACGTTTGCTGGTGTGTCTGGAGCCGCGTGCCGGCCCGATGCTATTTTGTTTTACCAAGTTCTTCCTCCACTTTAACCAGGTGCCGCACTTTATTAATCATCCCGCGTACCGAGTTTGAGTCATTAAGAACAACGCTCTGGTTCAGCCGCCGGAATCCCAGCGACTCCAGGGTCTTTCGCTGGCTTTCCGCGTAGCCGATACCGCTTTTAATCCAGGTAATGCGTAGTTTACTCATGCGCGGCTGCCTCTTCTTTAACGACGGTCGCCTTACGCTTGCTTAACTCCTCTTTAGGGTTCCTGAGTTGTGTAAGCGCCAGCATGGTAGCCCGGGCGACGTTGATATGGTTGGTATTGCCCAGTGATTTCGTTAAAATATCCTTTACGCCGCAGGCCTCCAGCACTGCCCGGACGCTGCCTCCGGCAATAACGCCGGTGCCCTGGACGGCCGGTTTTAACATAACTGTAGCGGCTCCAAAATGAACCGTAATTCCATGAGGAATGGTGCTGCCGGCTAAAGGCACTTTAATCAGGTTCTTCTTGGCTTGAGCTCCACCTTTGCTAATTGCGGCAGGCACCTCGTTCGCCTTACCGATACCTATACCCACGTGCCCCGCCCCGTCGCCGGTGACCACCAGGGCGCTGAAACGCAGGCGCTTGCCGCCCTTCATAACCTTGGCAACGCGGTTCACGTTGATAAGTTTATCGTTTAGATTCAATTCGGTTGCATCGATCCGACTTAACGGTTGCTTCATCAGAACTGCCGCATCCTCTCTTAGAACTTAAGCCCGCCCTTACGGGCTGCTTCTGCCAGGGCTTTTACACGCCCCTGGTATTTAAATCCCCCCCGGTCGAAAGCCACCTGGCTTATTTTTTTCGCCGTGGAACGTTTCGCTAACAATGTGCCCACCAGTTCCGCCCGTCCGGTTTTATTCTTCTTGGCTTCATTTTTTACCTCCGCGTCAAGCGTAGATGCCGCTACCAGTGTTTGCCCCTTCGCGTCATCGATTACCTGCGCGTAAATATGGTTCAGGCTGCGGAAAACGCAAAGTCGCGGTCGGCTGTTATCCCCGCTGACTTTTTGCCTTACCCTTTTATGCCTTCTTATTCGCGATTCTCTGGTATAAGATTTGGTCATTTTTATTTCCTGCCAACTACTTTACCGGCTTTCCCCGGTTTAATGCGCACTTTTTCACCCGTATATCTGATGCCCTTGCCCTTGTAATGGTCCGGGGGGCGTAAAGCATGGATTTCTGCGGCCATCTGCCCCACATCTTCCTTGTTTATACCGCTTACCTTGATTTTATTGATTCCTTCAACCGCCAGGGTAGTGCCGGGTATCGGCTTTACTTCTACCTGGTGCGAAAAACCCAGGCGGAGCGTAATCTTATCGCCGGTTTTTTCCGCGCGGTAGCCCACCCCCACGATATCGAGCGTCTTTTCAAAGCCCTTGGAAACGCCTTGCACCATGTTTGCCAGCAGGCTCCTCGTCAGGCCGTGGAAAGCCCGGTGTTTTTTAATATCGCTGGGCCTGGTCACGATCAGGTTGCTGCCTTCCATCGCCACGCGCATTTCTGCGGGTATGGAACGTGAAAGCTCGCCTTTAGGACCCTTGACGGTAACGTTACTGCCGGAGATATCTACCGTCACTCCTGTTGGCACCGGTATCGGTAATTTTCCTACTCTAGACATTTATATCACTCCAGAACTGGTTTACCATACGTAGCATAACAACTCACCGCCTGCCCCCTGCCGCCAGGCTTCCTGTCCCGTCTTAAGGCCCTTGGACGTTGAAAGAATGGCAATGCCCAGGCCGCCGTATACGCGCGGTATTTCTCTCTTGTGCACGTACATACGCAGCCCCGGCTTGCTCATTCGCTTCAAGCCGGAAATAGCCGGTTTGTTGTCTTCTAAGTACCTTAATTGTACTTTTATCATCCGGTGAGGTTTGCCCTTCACCACCTCGTAATCGGCAATAAATCCTTCCTCTTTAAGGATTTTGGCAATAGATAGCTTCATTTTAGAGGCAGGTACCTGGACACTATCATGCCTTACCATGATGGCATTTCGTATTCTGGTTAACATATCAGCGATTGGGTCTGTCACTGTCACACCTACCATTATTGTTACTTCAGCCTACCAGCTGGACTTTCTTACTCCGGGAAGTTGCCCCTCCAGGGCCAGGTGCCGGAAACATATCCGGCAGATGCCGAATTTACGTATATAGGCGCGGGGTCGACCGCATATTTTACATCTATTATGCTTGCGGGATTTATACTTTGGCTCTCGCTGTGCTTTTAGCACCATTGATTTTTTAGCCATAGCTAACTCTCTCCATCCTTGGCAAAAGGCATCCCCAGTAGTTCGAGCAGGTGCTTGCCGTCTTCGTCACTTTCGGCGGTGGTAACGATTGATATTTCCATGCCGCGTATTTTATCGACTTTATCATATTCTATTTCCGGAAATAGGATTTGCTCTTTGATTCCCAGTGTATAATTGCCCCGCCCGTCGAATGATTCCGGCGTAACTCCCTGGAATTCGTGCATACGGGGCAGCACCGCGTTTACCAGTTTATCGAAGAAAATCCACATCCGCTCTCCCCGCAGCGTCGTCTTTAAGCCTATGGGCATTCCCGCCCTCAACTTGAAGTTGGCAATAGCTTTCTTTGAGCGGGTAGTCAATACATGTTGCCCTGTAATAGCCGTCAGGTCTGCCTCGGCTGACTCCAGCGCCTTGGCATTGGCAATCGCTTCACCCAGGCCGATGTTTACTACTATTTTCTCCATGCGCGGTACCTGCATGATATTCTTATAGCCGCAGATTTCCATCATGCGGGGTATTACTTCTTTAGTGTATTTTTCTTTCAATCTGGCCATTTAGTCAATCACCTCGTCGCAGGAACGGCAGTACCTTACGCTCCGGCCGTCGTCCAGCTTCCGTATGCCGATACGGACTGGTTTATTGCACTTGCCGCAGAGGTACATTACGTTGGAAATATGCAGGGGCGCTTCCAGGTCTATAATGCCTGCCTGCTTGACAGCCCCTCTGGCTTTAGAGTGCTTTTTTATAAAATTAACGCCTTCTATGAGTACCTGCTGCGTTCGCGGGTAGGCAAAGCGTACTTTCCCCTTTTTGCCTTTATCCTTCCCCGCAATTACCAGCACGTTGTCGTCTTTGTGTATGTTCATAATCTCTCTGCCTTTATAATACCTCCGGCGCCAGCGAAACTATTTTTGTGTATTGCTTCTCCCTTAGCTCTCTGGCTATCGGCCCGAAAATACGCGTCCCTTTAGGATTATTTTTATCGCTAAGAATTACCGCCGCATTTTCATCGAATCTAATATATGAGCCGTCGAGTCGACGGTAGGGATACGCTGTGCGCACTACCACTGCCCGCACTACATCGCCTTTCTTGGTCGCCGCGTTGGGTATCGCCTTTTTTACTGAAGCGACTATCGTATCGCCAAGATAAGCGTATTTTCTCCGTGTGCCGCCCAGGACGTTTATGCACATAATCTCCCGTGCCCCGGAATTATCCGCAACCTTTAGCCTGCTGTTCATCTGAATCATATCTGTTTCCCCTGAATTTCTAGTTCGTTATTTCTTCCGGTTTTATCTCGGCTACTTTGCCTTTGACCATAACTTCGACCACGCGCCATCTCTTGAGTTTTGACGTAGGGCGGGTTTCCTCTAGTTTTACGGTGTCTCCTACCTTGCTCTGGTTCTTTTCATCATGAGCGTAGTATTTTACTACTCTGCGTATTGTCTTCTTGTAAAGTGGGTGACGTCGCGGCGTATCTACGGCGACGATTACCGTCTTGTCCATTTTGTCGCCCACGACCTTCCCGAACCTGATTTTACGCTTTGTTTCCATAGCTACCTATCCTATCTTATTCCCAGTTCTTTTTCCGTTATCAGCGTCTTGAGGCGGGCAACCTTCCTTCTTACCCTCCTCACTTCGCGGTGATTTGCCAGCTGCTTGGTGGAGACGCGAAAGCGGAGGTTGAACAGCTCCTGGTGGGTATCTTCCAGCTGCTTTGTTAATTCCTCGGTGCTCATATTCCTGAACTCGGTAAGCTTAACCACTTTGACTCCCTATTTTGCCGCGTCGCTACTCATCGTGGCGATACTTTCTTTATATATAAATTTACATTTCAAAGGCAGTTTGTGAGCGGCCAGGCGTATGGCGTCCTTAGCCACGTTCTCCCCCACCCCCGCCATCTCGAACATTACCTTCCCCGCCCTGACCACCGCTACCCAGTGGTCCGGCAGTCCCTTGCCGCTGCCCATGCGCGTCTCCGCCGGTTTCTTGGTGGCCGGCTTATCCGGGAAAATCCTTATCCATACCTTACCGCCGCGGCGTATATGGCGCGTGATGGCGCGCCGCGCCGCCTCTATCTGTGCGCTCGTTATCCAGGCCGATTCCAGCGCCTGGAGACCGTATTCGCCGAAACTGACGGTATTGCCGGAATTAGCTCTACCATTTCTATTGCCTCTTTGAGTCTTGCGGTATTTTACACGTTTAGGCTGTTGCATCCTTTTCCTCTTCTTTGCTCTTGGCTACAGTCTTGGTCTTTTTAGCGGCTTTTGGTTTTTCTTCCGCAGTTGTCGCTGTCTTCCGCGACTTTTTAGGTGCCGTCTTTTTCTCTTCTGCTTTGTCTTCTTTATCTTTTGACTTTGTTTCTTTTGTTTTTACTTCTTTAGCTTCTGTTTTCTTGGTTTCGGTTATCTTGGTTTCTCTCTTAGCCCTTGGTTTAGCCGGTTTTTCCTCGGCTTTTACCGACGCCGCTTTAGCTGCTTTTACCGGTTTTTCTTTAATCTCTGCTGCTGCGGTTTCTTTCTCTGGTTTTTCCTCGGCTTTTACAGGTGTTGCTTTAGCTGCTTTTGCCGGTTTTTCTTTAGTCTCCGCTACCGCGGTTTCTTTCTCTGGTTTTTCCTCGGCTTTTACCGATGCTGCTTTAGCTGCTTTTGCTGGTTTTTCTTTAATCTCCGCTGCAGCGGCTTCTTTCGCCGGTTTTTCCTTCGCTTCCGCCACTTCAGCCGTCTTTCCGACTGCTTCAGCTGGTTTTTCCGCTACTGCGGCGGCTTCGGTCGGCTCTTCTGCTGTTTCGGCGGGCTTTACCTCCGCTTCTGCTATCTTCATTTCGGGAAGCACCTGCCCCTTATATATCCATACCTTCACCCCGATGCGCCCCAGCGTGGTGTGCGCTTCGGTGAAACCATAATCTATGTCAGCCCGTAGCGTGTGCAGAGGCACCTGCCCCTCGTGTTGTGTCTGCCGGCGGGCGATTTCCGCATTGGCCAGCCTGCCGGCCGCGCTTATCTTGATCCCTTTGGCGCCCGACTGTATCGTGCGGAAGATGGCCTGTTTCATGGCGCGGCGGTAAGCCACGCGGCGTTCAATCTGTTCGGCTACGGACCGTGCTACTAAATATGCATCCAACTCCGGCTGGCGGATTTCCTGTATATTTAAACGTATCTTCTTCCCGATAAGACCTTCCAGGTACTGCCTCATCTCATCAACCCGCGACCCACCCCGGCCGATAACTATACCGGGTCGGGCGGTGTGTAAAGTGATAGTCACGTCCTTGGCCTGCCGTTCGATTTCCACCAGCGAAATAGCGGCGTCGGGATATTTTGACTTTATTGTTTCCCGGAGCTTGTTGTCCTCCAGGACGAACTCGGCATAATGAGCCTCGCTGTACCACTTGGACTGCCAGTCCTTGATGACTCCGAGTCTGAATCCTATCGGGTGAACTTTATGGCCCAATTAGCCCTCCTGTTCCGCAACTATCACTGTAATGTGACTGGAATGTTTTCGTATCGGGCTTGCCCGCCCTCTCGACCGCGCTCTAAAGCGTCGCGCGCTTGTCGCAACATCAACATATATTTTCGTTATTTTCAGGTCGGCGGGTTCCATTTGATAGTTGTTCTCCGCATTAGCCGCGGCTGATTTTACTATCTTGGCGAGGTACTTGGCCTTTGGCGTGCGCGTGAATTGGAGCAGGCTCAATGCCTCGTCCACCTTTTTGCCCCGCACCATGTCCACCAGCGGGCGTAGCTTGCTGGCGGGCAGTCCTGTGTCTTTCGCTATAGCTTTTACTTCCACTTTATCTACACCTTATTCCGGTTTATTCTTTATCAGACCTGGTTCCGTGTCCCCTGAACATGCGGGTAGGGGCGAACTCGCCCAACTTGTGCCCCACCATGTTTTCGTTGATATAAATAGGCACATGCCTCCGGCCGTCATGGACACCGATAGTCAGTCCCACCATCTGCGGCAGTATCGTAGAACTCCTGGCCCACGTTTTAATAACCGTTTTCGCATTGGAACGTATCACGGCGTCTACCTTTTTCATCAACTTTTCGTCAACTGCCGGGCCTTTTTTAGTAGATCTTGACATTTTTCCTCTTTAACCGCCTATTTGCCTCTGCGTTTAACAATCATTTTATCCGAGGCCTTCGGCTTGCGTGTTTTATAGCCGAGGGCTGGTTTGCCCCACGGTGTCTTCGGTCCGGGCATCCCTATCGGAGAACGTCCCTCACCGCCGCCATGGGGATGGTCGCGCGGGCTCATGGCGGAACCTCTCACGGTTGGACGCCACCCCATGTGCCGCTTGCGCCCGGCCTTGCCGAGGCTGATTGCCTGGTGTTCCACGTTTCCTATCTGCCCGATGGTCGCGATGCAGTCGCTAAGGATGCGGCGGATTTCACCGGACGGCAGCCTCAACAGGACGTATTCGCCTTCCTTGACCATCAGTTGCGCCGACCCGCCGGCGCTGCGCACCAGCTGGCCGCCCCTGCCTTTTTGCACCTCGATGTTATGTATCTCGATGCCCGTCGGCATATTTTTCATGGGCATTGAATTGCCCGGTTTAATTTCGGCATTGCTGCCGGACATAATTTTGTCGCCCACCTTCAGCCCCACCGGCGCAATGATATAGCGCTTTTCCCCGTCTACGTAATGTATCAGGGCTATACGGGCTGACCGGTTGGGATCGTATTCAATTGAAGCGACCTTGCCGGGAATATTGAACTTGTCCCGCTTAAAATCGATTATGCGGAGGTTTCTCTTTTCCCCGCCGCCACGGTGGCGTACGGTGATTTTGCCGCGGAAGTTCCGCCCGG
>MGMR01000048.1:5287-5605 GCA_001796495.1 Chloroflexi bacterium RBG_13_51_18 | reverse complement strand
CTAAGGCAAGGCGCTTACCCTCAAAATCCAGTTCTGGTAACCGCTTCTGCATATCCTCAATAAAGCGTTCAAGATTCGGCACGTTGATAACGGCGTTCTGGCTGGCCCTAAGCTGTGCCTCTAGCTCGGTTTTTTGTGCCTTCAGTATTTCCTTTGCCTTATTCAGCCGACTGTTTTCCAGGCCTGTCGCCTAATGCGAACGGCTTCGAAATCAGCCTTGGGTGCCATCGAGATGGTCATAAAGACGAACCTGTCGTTCATCCTACCGATAGTGGCTGGCATGCGCGGTGTACCTTTCGGCACCGCAACCGCCGTAGC
>MGMR01000048.1:292-5255 GCA_001796495.1 Chloroflexi bacterium RBG_13_51_18 | reverse complement strand
CTAATGAAAGTTCTACTTACGCTCCAAAGTAACCCATGTCATAGGTGTCCGTCTCCATCCATATCATCACCTGATCGAAGTCGTGGACCTCAGCACCATAGGGAGCTTTACCCATCTTACCAGCTTCCCAGTAAGCCCTGTATTGAATGTTAACCTCGTAGCCGAGGGACTTATCGGGCTCGGTACCCTGCCGACATAGACCCGGCCCATAATCTTTAAATGAGAAGTTCTTAATAAGGTGTCCGTATTTAGTGTCTGCCATTTTAACTGTCCTCCTTCACTTGTGGAAAAAGTATAACTTTTCATTGGAATAATTACAGTGTCGTACACTGTCAGAGAAACCTCGGTACGGGCAAATAAATCGATTAAAGTAATCATTAAGATGGCCGGGTGCCAGGAGCAGTAATATCCCGAAAAAGACTTTTAGTTGTTGATTTCTAGTATATCAAAGGAGTATATTTAAGCAATCTGTAATAAATTAGATAAGTGCTGACTAATTGTTGCATCTTCAATAATTCTGGTATTTACGATACAACTTAACTAGGAGGTGATAAGTTATGGAGTTTACACATGATAACGTCCGGAAATGGTTTACCAGCTATTTTGCAGAATTTAACTTGTGCAACGGTGATCCAAAGAAAGTGCCGAATATGGAAAAATATTTTTCAGAAGACCTCCAATTTATTTCATATATGTTGAATGTAAAACGCCCGGATGACCGCGAGGGTCTGCTGAATACTATGGTGCATCCCGGTCTTCTGGAGGAGTTAAAACCAGAGGATATGATTATCGACGAGAAGAATAAAGCTGTCGCGGTTGTTTTACGGGTTCAATTCAAAGAAGAATTGACCGGAACTGTATTCCCAGCGAAACATAATTGCGCTGTTTATAACCTTATTGAAGACGGGAATAGCGAGCTGAAAATAAAAAGGATTTCGTATTTTACCGAGCACCGTTCACCTGAAGAACCGGACATGAAAAACCTGATGAAGAAATATAGGGAACAAGCGCTTGGTACTTAATCTTTATTATATTTACGAATATATTTCCTAATATTTATTACTCAAGTTCTTCAATACGGATAGGATATTGATATAATTACATAAGTATTATTGCTGTCATAGAAGTTGACAAGCGGAAAGAGACCGACTAAACTTAACTCAAATATTAAAAAAAGTAGGCACGCTTGTCACGTAAGAGCCTAGTAGCTATATTGGACAACAACAGCACCCAGATAAAAGAACAATGCTGCCATGAGTAATATAAATGATATGAGTATTTTAACCACCAGTTTTTAATAATTTAAGCACAAGGAGGTGTGACGAGAATACTGCAATAGATACTGGTTGTTTAAGTTTCCTGATAGCGTGTTCTTTTATGCATAAGGAGGTAAATAATTTTGAAGAAATTCTGCTTTATATCACTGGCACTGGTAATGATAATCGGAACTCTTGTAATCGGTAGTTGTGGCGAACCGAAAGAAACCGCACAACCAACAACCACACAGCCGACAACCACACAGCCGACATCTACTCCTACCGCCACTGCTACCGTTGGACCCGTCTACGGCGGTAAACTTGTCATAGTGCGTAATACTGGCATAACCGAGATCGGTGCTCCCCAGGAATTGAAAGGTGGCTATGGCGGTGTGACTTATCCCCTCTGGTGCCCTGTCACCGAGACTTTATTCATTGTGGATGCCGCCGACCGGATCGTCCCCACTCTGGCCGAGTCCGTGGATATAGCCGCGGATGGAATGTCCGTCACCTTCAATCTTAGAAAGGGAGTTAAGTTCCACGATGGTACGGACTTCAATGCCGAAGCCGTGAGATATAACTTGGAAGCTGTAAAGGCCGCTAAAGTTGGCGGTTCTGCCGCCCTGGACAACGTTAAATCTTACGAAATTATTGATGACCACACCATTAAAGCTAACCTCAACGCCTTTGACGCCACTTTTTTGATGAGCCTGGCTCAATCGGGTATCGCCGTCATGATATCGCCCACTGCCCTGGCCAAACCCACGACGCCGGAAAATGCCGGTAAAGATCATCTGGTGGGCACCGGGCCTTTCTTGTTTGATAGCTGGTCTCTCGACCAGTACATCCGCATGAAAAAGAACCCCAACTACTGGCAGGAAGGTAGACCCTACCTCGATGAGATTGAAATCCGCAACATGCCGGACTACACCACTTCAGTCATGGCTTTCAAGGCCGGAGAGGTGGACATGGTCGAAAGTATTGACCCCGCTCAATATAACGAATTGAAAGAGCAGGGTTATACCGTCGGTATTCCAGAAGGCTTGGCCTTTGTCTTTAGTTTTCGGACTGCCAATGCCGACCCCGACTCACCTTTCTCTAAGAAAGAAGTACGGGAAGCCTTGTGGTATGCCGTTGACAGGGAAGGCTTGGTCTTTGGTTTGGGTAAAGGCACTTATAATGTAGCGGATCAATTAGCCGCGCCACAACAGGGGTGGTATATTAAGGACTATCCCAACCGACAATATAATCCGGATAAGGCCAGGGAGCTGCTGGCTCTGGCTGGCTATCCAGATGGTTTTGAGACCGTTTTACACGGTGATGTCCGCGGACGTCAGGATGACCTGGTCGCCCTCCAGAATTACTTCGGTGCGGTTGGCATAGTTTGCACTCTGGATGTGGCCGACGTTGCTCGAGCGAGTACCTTCGGCACCGAGGGCTTCGATGGCATTTTCCAGAGCGGTTTCCCCAACTGGTCTTCCTTCTCCAGCTGGATGAATGTCTGGCTTAGCCCTGTAGCGACCTACCCTACTATGAAGTTCCCGGATAACTGGACAGAATCCTGGCAGGATGTCAGGTCTGAGGTCGATTACGATACACGGATGGCCAAAATGCAGGCCCTCCTTAAAGTGGTCTATGATGAAGCTCTGGTAATTCCCTGGATGTGGGATTCTCCACGCTACGTTCTCAACTCCAAAGTTCATGATCTGAAATGGGATGCCGTGGACATCAATGGCTACTTCGACCCAGTCAACGTCTGGAAAGAGAAATAAATAAGAAATAGGCTGTTAAAGTAATTTCACGATGAAAGGGAGTGTCTCCGTCCCCGGGGAGACAAAGCAACCGGGGGCGGAGTCCTTTCAGTTCCTCCGGTACATGCTGCACTGATAGAAAAGCTAGGGCGGAAAGTGGCCGTATCCATGACTTAATGTTTACTGGCCCGCCATGGATGGCGAAAGGTGCAACTGGATATAAAACATCCTAAGAGCGACCCGGCAAGTCAGGAAGAGTCTAAAAAAACTCCCAGAGCTTATGGCAGCCGCCTGAAAGAAAAATAAAAAGAGGTTACCGGTCCGACTGATGTTTCAAGATGAAGCACGCTTTGGCCGATTAAGCGATCCGCGTACCTGCTGGGCTCCGGCTCCAAACAGACCAATGGTTGGTTTAGCACTGATTTGGGAATTCAGGTATGAATATGCAGCAGTAAGTCCCTGGGATGGGAGTCTTGATTACATAGCAGCAGAAAAGATTAACAAATTTAAACTGGAAAAATGCTATCCTGAACGCTAATTAGAATAAGTTATCGGAACGAAGAGCTTTCTGAGTAATTAAATAATTCCTCCGGGGAGGATATATTGAATGATAGCGTATATCATACGCCGGTTAATGATAGGGGTGATTATCCTCTTGCTGGTTACCCTGCTGGTCTTTCTGGCGATGCGACTGTTACCGGGTGACCCACTGATCATTTTTATTTCTCAGAGCCAGGTTGAAATGTACTCCCCCGCGCAGCTGGCAGAGCTGCGTCAGGAATATGGCTTAGACGAATCTCTTCCCATTCAGTATATCAACTGGTTAGGTAATATGCTGCGGGGAGATATGGGTAAATCCATTAATCTGGGTCTGGAAGTGAAGTATTTGATATTCAACAAGCTGCCGATAACCATTTATTTCGGTGTCATGTCTTTTATCGTAAGCGCATTTTTCGGCATCATTTTTGGCGTAATCTGTGCTCTAAGAAGGGGTAAATGGATTGATTCGGTAGTTACTATTTTGGCCAATATCGGCATTACGTTGCCTGCTTTCTGGGTGGGAATATTATTGATGTATCTATTCTCGCTGACGTTGCATTGGCTGCCTACTGGCGGTTATGTATCTCCTACAGAAAGTCTGGGACAAAGTCTACGTTCGGCAATCATGCCTGTTATCTGCCTTTCTCTATTCTCGGTTGCTGCACTAACCCGTCAGACCCGCTCTGCCATGCTTGAGGTTGTCAGCCAGGATTATATCCGGACCGCCTGGTCTAAGGGTTTGCGTGAGCGGGTAATAATTCTCCGGCATACCATAAAGAACGCCATGATACCTGTTATTACCATCCTGGGCTTACAGGTCGGGCTGATCTTCGGGGGATCGGTCCTGATAGAAACCGTCTTCAATATTCCGGGAATGGGACGGCTAATGGCCGATTCTTTATTTTCTCACGATTACCAGATAGTCCAGGCCGGAACGCTGGTCATCGCTGTGGTAGTGGTGCTTTCCAACCTGGTAGTCGATATATCCTACGGCTGGTTTGACCCGCGCATAAGGTACGGCTAAGGAGTGCGGAAATGCAGAATAATGTAGCCAATACGGTTGAACCGGCGGCATCGACTGAAATCGCACCGGCCCAGAGCGAGTTCCGCCGGGTGATAAGGGTATTTTTTGGCCGCAAGCTGGCGGTAGTCGGTTTGGCACTGATTGTCTTTTTGATTATAACGGCCATATTCGCTCCATGGCTGGCACCCTATCCTCCTAATGACATCAACATGGCTCAAACTCTAGCCAAACCCAGCGCGGAACACTGGCTGGGAACTGATAATCTGGGAAGAGATGTTCTGAGCCGCATTATTTATGGAGCCCGTACTTCTATAATAATCGCTGTCGGCGCGACCGCGGTGTCCGTCATACTGGGCGAGGCTTTAGGTCTAATCGCCGCTTGTTTTGGCGGA
>MGMR01000048.1:0-196 GCA_001796495.1 Chloroflexi bacterium RBG_13_51_18 | reverse complement strand
GTGAAAAACGTAATCTTGGCTCTAGGTGTCGGCATGCTATCCGTCCACGCCCGAATGATGTGCGCCCAGGCGCTCAGTGTTAAGCAAAATGATTATATTCTAGCCGCCAGGGCGATGGGCATGAGCGATCTGCGCATGATGTTCCTGGAAATTGTGCCCAATGCTTTCCCGGCTCTAGTGGTCGTCATCACTGTAG
>MGMR01000047.1 GCA_001796495.1 Chloroflexi bacterium RBG_13_51_18 | reverse complement strand
TAAATAAGTTATTGGGAGATTTGGTTATGCCCCAGATGCCTAAATAATCAAAATGCAAAGCTGTTGCGTTGACTCTTAAATTTATTTGTTGATAACTAGTTCGGCAAAAGAAGTCGGATAGTATCTCCCCTGGCTTACGTACCTTATGCCAGATATTAGTTCCGTGCTAGCGGCCTTCTTAGGAATAAAACCGAATGCCCCCGATTGCTTGGCAACAATCATATTTTCTTCCTCATCGTATTGGGTTAAAATTAAAACCTTTGTCTCCGGGCATTCCTTGCTTATGAGTTTTGTTGCTTCTATACCACTCATTACGGGCATGACTATATCTAGCAATGCTACGTGCGGCAAAAGACGTAGCACTTTATCGAAAGCATCTTGCCCATCAGTAGCCTCGCCAACTACCTCCATGTCCTTCTGCAAGGAAAGAACCGAACATATACCGGTTCTGACCATAGTATGGTCATCGGCAACGAGTACTCTTATTCTCCTGGTAGATGCTTCGATTAAGCTCCTGATTCGGGGGACTAGCGCGGCCGGTTCGATCGGTTTAAACAGGTATTCGTCACCATCCACCTGTATGCCCTCGAATCTTCTCCACCCTCTGATTGGTCGTTCCTCATAGCGGGCGTCGATCACTAATAATGGAATATCCTTATATCTCGGGTGCTGTCCTAGCCACTGGTACATAGCGAACGCTTGCCCGGCAGGTGCTAGTGTACCCAGAATAATGAGAGCCGGTTCCACTTTTGTTACCTCCTGGGCTTGTGCTGCGCTCGATGCTGTCACTACTTCGTAGGCTTTGGCTTCTAAAATTCGTCGGCAAGCTTCTACAAAAGCAGGTTCGTCATCGATAATCAGGATTTTTTCCTTCTTCCTTGGTTTACTCTCCCTTTTCCTAGGAGATTTAGCCAATCTTTTTGCCCTATCGGTACTCATTTCATCCTACCTCCCTGCCTAGAATTAAACGATCCGGATAGCCCCAGAACATGACTTGATAAAGGTTCTTTAAACTCACGCGTTAACAAGTTCGGCAGCCTCCAGAATATCGGGCACTATCTTTTCGTTGCCTACCGCCATGATGTGGACACCGTGACACAGGTTTTCTTCCCTGATGGTCTTAATCATCCTGGCGGCAATCTCGATTCCTTTCTGGAGTCCCTTGCCTTTTTCCACCGCCGCCAACTCGTCGATAATAGCTTGAGAAACAATGATGCCAGGGACATTATTATTCATGTACCGGGCCATCCCGGCTGACGAGAGGACGATGATACCCGCCAGGATTTTGATTTTGAACTGTGAGGCATACTGCATAAAGCGCCGGAGACTCGCCAGGTCAAATATGCCCTGGGTCTGCATAAACTGCGCTCCGGCCGCGACCTTCTTATCGAATTTAATAAGCTGTGGCTCAATGAAGTCCGCTTCCGGATGGACGGTAGCTCCGATACAGAAGTGCGGAACGGCCTTCAGTTCATTGCCACCCATGTCTGTCCCCGATTCCAGAGTTCTTATCATTTTCAACAATTGCACAGAATCTAGGTCGAAAACGGGCTTGGCTTCTTTATGGTCGCCCACGTCGACGGAATCTCCGGTAAGACAAAGCACGTTCGTAATGCCTCTGGAGTAAGCTAGCAGGAGTTCCGCCTCCAGCGCCAGACGGTTTCGGTCGCGGCAGGTCATTTGCAGGATGGGTTCGCCGCCGAGTTCCTTCACTACCAGGCAGCCGCCTATCGAAGGGAAGCGCATCACGGAGCTCTGGTGGTCCGTGATGTTGATAGCGTCAACCTTATCTTTGAGCAACTCAATGTGGTGCACCATTTCCGAAACGTCCACGCTTTTGGGAGGTCCGACCTCGGTTGTCACGATAAAGTCGTTTGAGCCAAGTTTCTCTTCAAATATCGAATTAGCCATTGCCTTCTCCTGCCATGGTGCCTGCTTTACTCGTGATTCTTCTCGGTCGGGGGATTGGCCGGTAATTCCGGGGAGGGTAATAGCGGCGCATTTTATCCAGCTGCTGCAGCCTTTCGAGGCGCTGGTAAATCAAGATCCAGGCGCAGTCCATGTCTTTATTAGCCTCGCATTTACCTTTCTTGGGACCGGCACAGGGGCCATTGAGTATACCTTTGGTGCATCTGGTAATAGGGCAGATGCCGGCAGTGTCTTCCAGCCGGCAGTCCCCGCAGGCGGCGCATCGCTCGTCCCAGACTCCCGATTCTTTGGTCATACCCATGAAAGAGGTATTGACACCGGGCAGCACCGGCATATCCGGGAGACGCTCGGCTACGGCCTGCACACCGATTCCGCAACCGAGAGATAGAATTACGTCTACATCAGCCGTTTTTTCATCAAGCAATCCCAGGAATTCAGGGTCGCACTGCCTTTTTAAAGTATGTTCGTAAAAGGTATGAGCCACGTCTCCGCTCCGTGCCTGTGCCAGCTGTAACGCATTATGGAGAAAAGAGACCTCAAGCTCACCGCCGGCATCGCAAACCGTCATGCAGGTGCCGCACCCGAGTATTAATACACGCTGATAAGGGGCAATCATACGCCTTATCTCTTCCAGGGGTTTTTGTTCCGCGACTATCAACTTTTCACCTCCCCCTTTATTACTGAGGCTAAACGTAAAGAACCTATCTGTTCGACGAACTTGTCCAGTTCCTCGGCAGGGTCTTCAGCAGTGGAACTCAGGGCGAACACCTGGAGTCGTTCGGGCTCGAGGCCGATTGACCCCAGTACCTTTCTGACCTTCGCCACACGCTGCTTCACCCAGTAGGTAGTATTTTCCCGGGCACATTGCTCCCCGCAACCGGCAACGAAGACTCCTTCGGCACCGGTTTTGAAGGCGGATAGCAGGTGAGTCGCCTCTACCTTGGCAACGCAAAGGACTGGCACGATACTGACACCAGCCTTGGCACCCCGCCACAGCCTGGCTAGAGTGCCGGTGCCATAGAGTCCGTACTGGCAGCAGAAACCAATGATGAGTGGCTTGTTTTTCGATTCGGCAGCCGATTTGATGGTATGGCCAAGTTCATCGGTAACCTGGCGCCGGTCAAATGGCTTTCTTAAGACTATCGCCTTGGCAGGGCACTCGGCCACACAGATACCGCAGGCCTGGCACTGGTCAGCGGGTATACGGATGGTACCACTTACATCCAGATAAGGCACATGGTACGGACATACCCTAAGGCAGGTGAGGCAGGTGGCGCATTTGTCTTGAAAAAGAATCTCTACGCCCACACCGCACCGCAGGCACCTTCGTGCTTCATTGATAGCCTGTTCCCAGCCATAAACAAGCTCAACGGTCTCGAAGTCTTTTGCCCTGGCTTCGAAGGCCAGATTTGGCGGCTCAACTCGCTCTATCTTCTTTATCATCTCTATAGTTTTAGGCAGCAAGTCCCCACCCAACTTTTCCTTCGTCTCTTTGACAGGTAGCGGGTACCGGTGCTGCAGGTAATCATCGATGCGAAGTGCCGCGAGTCTGCCAGCCGCCAGTGCCTCGGTTACCGTAGCCGGCCCGGTTACGGCATCACCCCCGGCAAAAACCCCGACCCGGTTGGTGGTTAGCGTGCTAGGGTCAACCTGAATCGTGCTGCCCCTGCCGATGCGCACTCCGAAATCGCTCGGGGTCTGCGGCGCCTGTCCAATCGCCGCAATTAAGGTATCAAATTTTTCGATGAATACGCTATCCTTGATGGGAACAGGCCGTTGCCGGCCGCTCTCGTCCGGCTCGCCGAGCTCCATTCTGACGCAGGTTACATTTAACCTTTTATTTTCTCTTTTTATTATGGTCGGTGTCACAAGATATATAATATCTATTCCCTCCTCCAGGGCTTGCTCCACTTCTTTGGGGTCAGCGGGCATCTCTGCCCGGCTACGACGGTATAGGATGCTCACCTTTTTTATGCCCAGACGAGTTGCTGTACGGGCGGCGTCAATGGCCACATTACCCCCTCCTACCACAGCCACCCTCTTCCCCAGAGACGGTTTGAGCCCCAGGTTTACCTCGCGGAGAAAGGTTGCCCCATCTATCACACCGGGACTCTCTTCCCCTTCAATGCCCATTCTAAGGCTTTGATGGGCGCCAATGGTGATAAAGATAGCTTTATAACCCAGTTCAAACAGAAGGTCCAGGGATACTACCCGAGTGTCTGTCCTGATTTCAACCCCCATGCGTATTAATCTCTGGACTTCAATATTCAGGACTTCACGGGGGAGCCGGTACTGGGGGATGCCCACGCGGAGCATGCCTCCCAACTCGGAGTGGGCTTCGAGAACGGTGACCGCATAACCGAGTTTTTTAAGATAGTAAGCGCAGGCCAGACCGGCTGGGCCCGACCCCACGATAGCGACCTTTTCGGCGTGCTTGGTCTCGGCTTCAGCCCGGACCATCCTGTCCCCGCCGAACTCCACGGCGAATCGCTTAAGGGAGCGGATGGCGATAGGTTTATCTACCTGAGAGCGCCGGCAGGCGTCTTCACACGGATGAGTGCAAACGTAGGCGCAAATAGAAGGGAACGGGTTGCCTGTCCTGATGACCTGCAGCGCTTCCATAATCCTGCCCTGAGAAACAAGACCGACGTATTCCCTGATATCCATATGTAGGGGGCAGGCATCCTGGCAGGGAGGTACCAGACTATGGTCCGAAGCATTCTCCGAACGATTTTCCGGGTAGCTTTGATTGGCTACGTTCACCAATATCTACCTCGAATCCTGTTGAGTGGCAACGACTGGTGGCTAACTGGTTATCTTATTATGCCACCAGACTGTGGGAGCCAGACAATAGGAAATTGAACGGAAAAGCAGGGGCGTTTTTGACGGAATACCGCCAGGAAAAACCCTAATCAAGACATGGGGAAAGTACTGGTTCTGGTCGGATTTCAAAGTGTCAAACTGATGCGGGTTTCGTTTATAGCGGCGTTATATTGTTATTATCCGCTTGCGGATGGCGTATTTTATAAGGTCGGTCCGGCTGTGAATGTTCAGTTTGTTCATCAGGCTGCTTTTATACCACTCAACCGTCTTGGGGCTGACGACAAGTATCTCCGCAATTTCTCGGGTAGTATGTCCCTCCACAACCAGCTTAAGCACTTCCCTTTCCCGGTCGGTCAGTTTTTGATACGGGTCTTGTTCTCCTTCTACCGGAAATTTCTGCTGATATTCTTCGACAAGGGCTGTGGCGGCCGTCGAAGATAGATAGGAATCCCCCCGATAGGCAGCCTGGATAGCCGCGGCGAGTTCCGAAAACGCCGACATCTTGGTGACAAAGCCACGGGCACCTGCCTCGATTATGGGAATGACGTATTCACTATCGTCATACTGTGTCAACGCCAGCACCTTTATTTCAGGAAATTCTTTATGCAGGCGTCGTGTAGCTTCCAGCCCACCCATTACGGGCATTGCCAAATCCATGAGCACTACGTCCGGCATGATCTGCCGTACTTTCACAAGAGCTTCTTTCCCATCTGATGCTTCGCCCACTACTTCGATATCACTAACAAGAGTCAGCAGGGAACGGATTCCCGCCCGTACGAGGGTATGGTCATCAACTATCAGTACCTTTATCTTCTTCATCGGTTACACCTGCATCAGCGGGACTTTCACAGTTACCTTGGTGCCCTGCCCCGGATGGGAGTTAATATGGCAGTGGCCTCCGACTAGACTTACTCTCTCCTTAAGGGTGAATAGACCCGCGCCACGGCCGCTGGGGTCAACGCGGGTTAACTTTCTGACATCGAAGCCTTTGCCGTCGTCCTCGATGTATAGCATGCACTCTTTTTCGTCACACTCCAGCTTGATTAAGGTATTCTTCGCCTCGGAGTGCTCGAGGATATTGCCGATTAACCCCTGGGCGACACGGAAAAGGGTAACTTCAACTTCCGGAGGGAACCGTTCGTCGGTACCCTTAAACTCTGCAGACACATTGATTCCCTGAGCTTGAAGCGTATCCTTGGCATAGCGGTGGATGGCCGCTGGCATGCCAAGTTCATCCAATAAGCTGGGACGGAGTTCCTTCATGAGTCTTACAATTTCATAGCCGGCGTGAACCGCGAAAGAGTGAGTTGCCCTAACTTTCTCTATAAATTCGGCATCCCCGATACCCTTCATTTCCGCAATCGTCATTATAGCCTGCAGACTCAAGGTCAGACTGGTAATAGCCTGGCTGGTCTCGTCGTGTAATTCACGGGCTATCCTCTTTCTTTCCTGTTCCTGCGCCGTCAGGGCGTGCTGGAGGAGGGCACGGTATCTATCGCCCGCTTGTGCCAGCCGGTCATAAAGCCTGGCCTGCTCGATGGCTGTACCCAGATAGTCACCAATCGACTTCAGCAGAGAGACATCATCGGCAGCAAATCGATTTGCCACGTGGCTGGCGATATTCATTACCCCGGTAACCTTCTCCCTTGCCTTCAGGGGAATGCTGACAAATCCTTTGAGTCCCTCGGCGAGCACCAAGTCGGGTCGAGTAATACGCGGGTCTTTGGAGATATCTTCCACTACTATAGGCTCGCCGACTTCGGCCGCCTGTCCTGCTATACTCTGACCGAGGGAAATCTGCGTCTCTTCAACATATTTTGCCGATAGACCCCGCTGCACGCGATAGCTCAGAGTTTTAGTATCCTCGTCAAAGAGCAGAATTCCTCCGATGTCACTGTTTACAAGCTCAAGCACGTTATCCAGGGCGGTTTTTAAAATAGTGTCCAAGTCGTACAGTCCGCTCACGGCACTGGAAATATGGTTTAACGCCAAAAGCTGGTGATGCCGCCTCAGGATTTGTGTTTCCAGTTCTCTTTCGGCAGTGACGTCTCTCCTCAGCTCAACTATGGCTTTAGTGTTGCCTTGTTTATCCCGTAGGGGATATGCCGTAATCTTCATGTAACCATGAACTCCGCGCAGATTTCCTGGATGAATAACCGTCATCAGGTTGCCGCTTTCAAGGACCTTTTGAAGCGGGCAATCCCATAAAGTCTCCTGGCAGGGGCTATCCCTATCCTGAAAGACCTGGTAGCAGAATTTACCGATGGGTGAATCGCCTTTCTTCTGGTATCTACTCAGTATTGCGGCATTGGCGAACCTGGCACGATATTCAGGGTCGACCACCAGCAACTCGTCTTCTACAGCATCGATTATTTCCTGCAGATCAGCATTCAACCCTGCGTCTTTCACACCCTGAATCCCTGTCTCTTTTTTACTCATTGCCATTTCGACCTTACATAAATTAAGGTACATCGACAACCGGATATTGTCAAGATGAATCAAACTCTATATCTTGCTGATAACAGATACTTGGCTTGAGAATAGGTAAGGGCTGAACAATATACTAAAAAGTTACCTGGCTAAGAATCCGTGGGTTATTCATTATTATTTTCAGGATTTGGGTATCCCTATCCACATCGGTGTCTCATTCACATATTTACGATAAGCGTCACCATATTGCTCAATAAGGAAATGTTCTTCTGCAGGGATAACAATATTGAAGAAGGCAATCCATAGAACGGCGCACAGAAGAAGAACCCAAGAAGCACAGGCTATGCCCATACCGAGGTACATCAAGGCGGCGCTCAAGTATATGGGGTGTCTTGAAATCCGGTAGAATCCTTTGGTAACCGGTTTATCAACCGGGCTGGTGGCATAACTGATGTTAATCATTATCGTCATGACTATTGACAGCATAAAAATTGGCAGACCTGCGTATAACCATGCCGTGCCTGTCTTCAGCGGCAGGAAGATAGAGTAGATAGCAGCAGCCGGCATAATGACGGCATGGGTGGAATAAGCCAGGACTTTCTTAGTCCCGCTGAGCGGGGCGAACTGGGTCGCCCTTTTCGTTTTTTCTTTGGCTTCTTTGCTCATAAAAAAATTAGGAACAGTCATTGATAAAAACATCAATACCCAGAGTATCCAAGCATTCCACATACCTATTTCAAAAGCTGGTATAAGCGTCATGATTACCTCCTTTTCACAACATTTCAGAGGTCAACATTCTCGTGGTAAACCGAGTATAATCCTCGGTGATTTTATTGTCAAAAACCCAATGTATAGAGTACTTTTGATTCGTTGGCGTGCTCGAAGACCTATTGCGGAGGGTGGTGAACAATATGAGTTATTGTTATCAACCTAAACCCTTTGGTTATTGATATTATGTCTGAATTTGATCGATAAGAAAACGAACCGTGACTATATACCCTGGCCTTGCC
>MGMR01000046.1 GCA_001796495.1 Chloroflexi bacterium RBG_13_51_18 | reverse complement strand
ATACCTAGGACGCGTACCAGTTTCATTAAAACCTCCTCAACAATGTTTACTAAAATGATAAACTATATGTTTACTAAAATAGTAAACTTTATTTCAAACCATGTCAAGTTATTGGATTATTCCCCGTGGGAACGTTAACTATTTCTATAGTTAAGATTAAATTAAATAAAAATTACTGTATGTGATATTTATCACAGGAAAAATTTAGAAAAAGGCTGAAAATAATATTAAGAGCAAAATATTTAAAAATATCGAGGAGTTAATAAATGTGGTACATGCATGAAATAAGCGGGTGGTGGATGGTTTTCGGGAGTATCGGGATGGTAATATTTTGGGGCGGCTTTATCGCACTGGCGGTATGGGGTATAAGAAGGTTATTCAGTGAGAATAATGTTAGACAGAGTCCTATAGACATAGCCAAGGAACGTTACGCTAGAGGCGAGATAACCGATAAACAACTGGAACAATTAAAGAAAAAATTATAATAGTATTTCTAGTTTAAAAAGTTGTTAAAAATGGTACCTGGCAGGAAAGCCGAACGGGTCAGGTATATGTTATACTGCTATTGATATATATCCATTGATAATAATATATAAATACCGTCGCAGATTTCAGGATATATTAAGGTAGTAATAAACGGTATAATCAACCTTGACAGTTTATACATTTAATTTTATTATTCGTTTGCCGTAATAAAATTGTCAGCACTTTAAACCAGGAGGTGAATCATGCCGAATGAACAGGAAGCCACTCTTAAAGCACTGGAGACCGCTCTCAAAATGGAAATAGACGGCAAGGAGTTTTATCTTAAAGCCAGCCAGTCCAGTAAAAATAAGATTGGTCAGGACCTGCTGAAGAAACTGGCGGCGGAAGAAGATATACACCGGCAAGTATTCCAGAATATTTACAACACCATAAAAAGCAAAAAAGGCTGGCCCGACGTGAAATTCCACGGCGACGGGGGGCGAGGACTAAAAACGGTCTTTGCCGAAGCTATGAAGAATATGAAAAATCAGACGAAGGGATTAAAGGAAGAGCTTGACGCCGTGAAAACGGCGATGGATATGGAGAATAAGACCCTGGATTTCTATCATGCGAGAAGCAAAAAGACACCCCTCGATGCTGAAAAACAGCTCTACGATGCTCTGGCCATGCAGGAAAGCGAGCATCACCGCGTATTATTGGACTATTACGAGTTTCTAAAGGACCCGGCAGCCTGGTACGTACAGAAGGAACACACGGCCGTAGACGGCGGATAAAATATTCATATTCTGATCCCGGAGGAGCAAAATATGTTAAGAATCAAAGACCTATCCGTAGCGGTTGAAGGTAAGGAAATCATCCATGACATCAACCTGACGATACAGACCGGTGAAACGCACGTGCTCTTCGGGCCCAACGGGGCGGGAAAAAGCACTCTACTGATGGCGATCATGGGTTTCCCGAAATACCAGGTAACCAAGGGCAGCATAAGCTTTAGAGATAGAGATATTACGGGTTTGAGTGTGGATGAGAGAGCACGACTGGGTATCGGCATTTCCTTTCAGCGTCCGCCGGTAGTGCGCGGGGTAAAGACCCGCGACATGGTATCCGCCTGTCTCAAAGGTCATGGTGACAGGGAAACAATCGAAAAACTGGCGGAAAGAGCCGACCTGCAGGAATTTCTGGAAAGGGACATCAACTACGGGTTTTCCGGAGGGGAGATCAAGCGTTCCGAACTTATGCAGCTGCTGGCACAGCGACCGGAGTTGACACTGCTAGACGAACCGGAGTCGGGGGTGGACCTGGTAAATATCGCGCTGATAGGCGAACTGATGAACGATTTATTGGAAAAGAACTGCCCGATAGCGGAACGGCGCTGCATGGGCCTCATTATAACGCATACCGGGCATATCCTCGACTACGTCAACGCGCGGACGGGATATGTAATGTGCGATGGGACGATAGGCTGCGTGGGCGACCCGCACGAAATGCTGGCCACCATCAGAGAGAAAGGCTATAACGAATGTATTAAATGCTACCTGGGGAGGATTCCTTTACATGAGTAAAATAAAAACCTCCAAGACATTTAAAGATAAAGCCAAAGCGGCTGAAAATAAGGCTGCTACTTACGGTGATGATATTGACCTCAATAATTATGTAAACCCCGATGAGAAACACCCCTACCAGAAAGACCCATCCCAGCTTGCCGCGCAAACAAAGGAAATAATGCTGGGGGCAGGGATTATGCTGGACGACCCCGGGCAACGCTCGGCGACATATTTACAGATGGACAATACGCCGGTGCATTTTTCAACAAGACAGGACGGAGTTGAAGTGATGGCGGTTAGCCAAGCTTTGGAAAAATACGACTGGCTGACCGACTATTTCTGGAAAGCCGTGGCGATAGACAGCGACAAATATACCGCCAACGTAGAATTGAATAATAATGACGGCTATTTCATAAGGTCTTTGCCAGGCCAGAAAACCGTGTATCCGGTACAGGCATGTCTTTACATGGCCCAGGCTAAAGCCATCCAGAATGTACACAATATCATCATCGCTGAAGAAGGCTCGGAGCTGCATATCATCACAGGCTGTGCCACCGGGTCGAGGGACGAGCCGGGGCTGCATATAGGGGTATCCGAGTTCTTTATTAAAAAAGGAGCCAAAGTCACCTTTACGATGATACATAACTGGAACCCGGAAATAGCGGTGAGGCCACGAACTGTAACTATCGTCGAGGAAGGCGGGCTGTTTTTAAGCAACTACCTGCTGATGAAGCCGGTAAATTCGCTGCAGATGTACCCTACCGCTAGGTGCAACGGCAAAAAAGCTACGGTACGGTATAACAGCATCCTGGTCGCCGGAAAAGGCACCAACCTCGATGTAGGCTCAAGGGTTTTTCTGAACGCGGAAAACTCCAGGACGGAGATAATCTCCCGCGCTATTACGACCGGCGGGAACATCACGGCGCGCGGCTATATAGAAGGGAATGCCCGGGATGTTAAAGGACACCTGGAGTGCCGGGGATTAATTCTGGGTGAAAAAGGCACTATCTATGCTATTCCGGAGTTGAAAGGCAATCTGGCGGGTATTGACCTTTCACATGAGGCGGCGGTGGGAAAGATTGCCGAGGAAGAGGTGGAATACCTGATGGCAAGAGGGCTGACAAAAGACGAGGCAACTGCGGCGATAGTCAGGGGGTTCCTGCGGGTGGATATCGAGGGACTGCCGCCGATGTTGAGCGCGGAATTAAAAAAAGCCGTGGAAGCCAGCGAGAAGGAAGTAATGTAGCGGAGAGGACAGAATATGAATTTAAACGCCCTTTATAAGTTAAGCTATGGGATGTATATAATAGGCTCGCACAAGGGCGATAAACTAAACGGGCAGATTGCCAATACGGTCTTTCAGATAACGTCGGAGCCGCCCACGGTTGCCGTAAGCATAAACAAACAAAATTTGACGCATGAATATATTAAAGCCAGCCAGGTATTTTCCGCATCGATGCTGTGCCAGGCGTCTCCCCTGCCCTTTATCGGAGGTTTCGGGTTTAAGTCGGGAAGAGACACGGACAAACTAAAAGGCGTAAATTATAAGGTGGGGCAAACCGGCTCGCCGATATTCCTCGATAACGCAACCGCATACCTGGAGGCGGAGGTTACACAGGATATCGACGTGGGAACGCACACGATATTTATCGGAAAGATTATAGCGGCGGAAATCCTCAACGAGGACCCATGTATGACTTATGAATATTATCACCAGGTTAAGAGAGGAACTACCCCAAAGACTGCTCCAAGCTATATAGCAAAAAGTTGAGGAGGCGAAAAGTAAAATGGCGAAGTATGAATGCACCGTTTGCGGCTATATCTACGACCCGGACAAGGGCGACCCCGATAGCAACATACCTCCGGGAACACCATTTGAAAAACTGCCTGACGATTGGGTGTGCCCGATGTGCGGGGCTGCCAAGAGCGATTTTATTAAAGTGAATTAAAGTAACAGGAGAACGAAATGGAAAAGAAGAAAATAATCGAACTATTAAACCTAGACCTGCAGGATGAGCACGGCGCGATTATCCAGTACTTATCACATGCTTACGCCATAGGAGAGGGTGAAATGTCCTGTGAAATCGAAGCTATGGCCCGCGATGAAATGAGGCACCTCGACTGGCTGGCGGAGACAATCGTTGAGCTTGGCGGGAAACCCAGCCTGAAGAGGGGCACTCAGAATATGGCCGGTAAATCACCGCAAGAATGGATGAAAAATAATGTGGGTCTTGAAGAAGGCGCAATCGAAGCCTACAAGAAACATATCAAGGCAATCGACGACCCGAAGATAAAGCGTCTGTTAAAGCGTATCCTGGCCGACGAGCAGGCTCACCGCGGGAAGTTCTTGCATTTCGTCGATAAAGCGAAAAAAGCAGGTATGAAAGACCTGCGGGGCAGCCGCAAAGACAGCGTAACCAAGACACTAGACTGGGGCATCGGGCACGAATATACCGTTGTATTGCAGTATATGTTCCATTCCTACATGACGAAAAATGAAGAAGCCAAGAAGCAACTGAGCGACCAAGCCATCAACGAAATGCAGCACATGGGCTGGCTATCCGAAGAGATGGTCAGCGGCGGCGGCAATCCGACCCTCGAACATAGCGAGCCCGACCAGTCTACCAAACTGCCGAATATGCTCAAAGCAGATTTAAAGATTGAGAAAGAAGTTGCCGCGGCATACGATAAAGCTGCCAAGGAAGTAAATGACGAGGGATTGAAAGAGCTGCTCATCCGAATAAGAGACAACGAAAAATACCACATCGACGTGTTCAACGATTTGCTCAAGGAAGAGAAAGGCTAATCAATAATTTCTTTAGGGGATAAAGGTATGGGGAAGTTTATAGAAGCCGGCAAGACTGGCGAATTTAAAGACGGAAGCAAGAAAAAAGTAACCGTTGCGGGGCAGGATATGTTACTGGCGAGAGTCGGTAACGATTATTTCGCCGTAAGCAATCGGTGCCCGCACCTGGGCGGCGACCTGTCTAAGGGAACACTGGAGGGAACGATAATTACATGTCCCCGGCACGGCTCGCAGTTCGATATTCGAGACGGCAAGAATATCAGATGGATGAAGGGAACCGGGCTGTTTTCGGCGGTAGGCAAGGCTTTAAAATCGCCGCGGCCGATAGTGACCTATAAAGTGAAGGTCGAGAGCGATAACATATATATCGAAGTCTAGGTCAAGAAACTCTGCCCCGTTTTAGAAAGTCGACAAGGCCTCTTCTTTTCAAGAGATAAACGCCAAGGACCAGCAAGACCACCAGCCCTACCGCTTCCGGTATATAAACACGCGGGTCGGAGAACAACGCCTCCCAAATACCGGTAGCCCAGCCCTCAAGTTCTTCGGTGGGGAAGCTAAAGCCCAGCAGCGGCCAGAAAAGAGTCTGTGGGGTCTGCCACATTTCATCGAGGACAAGGTGCGCAAACGCACCGGCGGCTAGAGCGAGCATCCATTTCTGGTGGTGTTTTTTCAAGAGATAGAATCCAATAGCGGAAATTATAATGAGGAAAAGTAGTGTATGTGAGAATATACGCCCGTTATTGAATGTGTCGCGGAACAAATACTGCCCTACCGGTTTATCGATGATATCCGGCAATAGAGAACCAACCAGCAGCCACCTGATATCAAGGTAATGCGAAAGTGAAGCGAACCATGACGGCCTGCGGTTCACAGTATCGGCTATGATAGTAGCCGCGCCGAGGGTAATCCCTGTGTGAGCGAATATAAGCATGGTATGAAGCTAAAGCCGACTTTACAGATTAAGCAAATTTGTTCTTTCAATTAAATATAATATAATAACTATATAGTTTTTAGCGAGTATAGATATGAAAATTATCGGGCTTACGGGGGGAATAGGCAGCGGGAAAAGCACCGCGGCACGATTTCTGAAAGAGCTGGGGGCCGAGGTTATCGACCTGGATAAGGCGGGACATGAGGTGCTGAAAAAGGATGGAGGAGTATATAAAAAGGTGGTTGGGGAGTTTGGGGAGGGGATACTGAAAGTCGGTGGAGAAATAGACCGCATTAGACTGGGCGAGATAGTTTTTAACGACCGCGAGGCGTTGAAGCGATTGAATAAAATGGTGCATCCGGCTATCGATAAAATTGTTGAGAGTAAGGTCAGTAAATGCCGCCGCAAGAAGGTGAAGGTGGTGGTGCTGGAGGCGGCAGCAATGCTGGAAGCAGAAAAGACATGGCAGGTAGACGAGATTTGGGTAACGATATCCAACGAGAAGGCGGTGCTGAACCGGCTCAAAGAAAGGTCTGGCTATAGCGAGACGGAAGCGAAGAAACGGATAAACGCTCAAATTACGAATGAAGAGCGTATGAAGCTGGCAGATGTGGTTATTAGAAACGACGGCACGCTTGATGAGCTTGAGATAAAGGTAAAGGCGGAGTGGGAAAAGCTGCAGGGGCGACTGTAAAAGAGACGGATTCTGACTCTTCATTGAGTTTAGTGTAAGAATGAAGATAACGAAGCGTTTGACTCTTAGCTACGAATCTGGTACAATATAGTTTTTGGGAGGCTGAAGATTTACGCTATTATTGAAACAAACGGCAAACAGTATAAAGTAACCGAAGGCCAGACGATAGAAATCGACCGGTTGGCGGAGGATGAAGGCGGCACGGTCAAACTTGATAAGGTGCTGCTGATTGCTGACGGCGATAATGTAGCGTTCGGCAAACCATATGTCGACGGGGCAAGGGTAATGGCCACGGTCAAGAAAAACGGCAAGGGCGATAAAATAATCGTATTCAAGTATAAAGCGAAGGTACGCTATCGCCGGAAGAAAGGTCACCGCCAGCTTCTTACCAGTCTCGGTATCGACAAGATACTCCCGGCGGGAGTAGAAGATACCAAGCCGGTGAAGAGAACGCGGCGCAAGAAGACAGAGGAGAAAGCAGATGGCGCATAAAAAAGGAGGCGCTACCAGCCGAAACGGTCGGGACAGCCAGAGCCAGCGGCTCGGGGTGAAGAGATTTGCCGGGGAGACAGTAAATGCCGGCACGATACTGGTACGCCAGCGCGGCACGCGCATTCACCCGGGGATTAACGTGGGGGTGGGTAAAGACTTTACCCTGTATGCCCTTATCGACGGGATAGTGAAATACGAGCCGACCACTAATAACAGGAGAAAGGTCAGTGTTTCCAACAGCTGAACGATATGAAAGAGAAGATACATCCCAAATATTATAACGATGCCGTGGTAATATGTTCCTGCGGCAATAAGTTCACCACCGGTTCTACGAAAAAAGAACTGAAGGTCGAGGTTTGCAGCAACTGCCACCCGTTCTATACCGGCGAGCGGCGCATGATGGATACCACCGGTCGCGTCGAGCGGTTTAGGAAACGCTATAAGATTGAAGGTTAAAGAGCCCATTATATTCTACAAAGGGAGGAGCCCCGGAAATTCGGGACTCCTTTTTGTTTAAGCAGTATGGCAGAACAAAAAAAATTCAATTACGGCGGACAGGCGGTAATCGAAGGGGTAATGATACGCGGGCGCACTTCCATGGTGACCGCCGTACGCCGTCCCAACGGTGAAATATCCACCAGTGTAAAGCCGCTGCCTTCCGCCAGTAAAGCGCGGCGCATACCGTTCGTCAGGGGTGTGGTGGTGCTTTTCGAGGCAATGGTACTGGGGATTCAAAGTCTGATGCATTCGGCTAATGTCGCTATGGAAGAAGAGGACGAGAAGATATCCACCAAGGCAATCTGGCTGATGATGGGAATCGGGGTGGTCATGGCGGTGCTCCTGTTTTTCATCGCTCCACTTTTTCTTACCGGGCTGATCAGTTCTCATATACCAAACTCGGTGGCCTTCAATATTATCGAAGGCGTGATAAGGCTGGCGATTTTCCTGGGGTATATCAAGCTGGTATCGTTTTTACCAGATATCAAAAGGGTCTTTACCTATCACGGAGCAGAGCATAAAGCGGTAAACGCATACGAAGCCGGCATGCCGATGGAAGTCGATGCCATCAAGAAGTACAGTCGGGCGCACGTACGCTGCGGCACCAGTTTTCTGTTCCTGGTTTTCATCGTAGCTATCATAGTTTTTACTATCGTGGGACGCCAGGACATGTGGCTGATGTTAATATCGAGGGTGGTGCTATTACCGGTTATCATGGGGGTGGGGTACGAGCTGATATACTTCGGCGGGAGGCATAAGAGCAACTGGCTCATGAAAATTATCCTGGCGCCGGGACTTTGGCTGCAGTCGATGACGACGGGAGAGCCTGATGAAAGACAGATTGAAGTGGCGATAGCGGCCGTCAATAAGGCGGTGGAAATAGACAAGGCTGAAGAAGAGGGAAGGGAAACAGCTCCCCCCGAAAGCGCTAGCGGTCCTTGAGGTCGTCCGCGGTCAATTCTCTATAGAAGCAGGTCTTGTTGCCGGTGTGGCAGACGGGCCCGGCGGGGTTGGCGGATACCAGCAGCGAATTGTTTTCACAGTTATATTTAATGTTTTTTACTTTGATGATGTTGCCGGAGGTCTCTCCCTTGTGCCAGAGCTCCTGCCGACTGCGGCTGTAGAACCAGACCTCTTTACTTCGCATGGTACGGCGCAGTGATTCTTCATTCATATAACCCAGCATCAGGACCTCGCCGGTGGCGGTGTCCTGAATGACAGCAGGGATAAGCCCTTTTTCATCGAATTTAATATTTTTCATTTGTATTCACCATTTCTCCAGAATACCCAAGACTATTATACACGGTCGATTTCTGAAATGGCCTGCTTTAATTTAATATCCCCGGTATAAAGCGCTTTGCCGATAATAGCGCCTTCGGCGCCTAGTTTTTGCAGCATCCGTAAATGGTTAAGCGTAGAGATACCGCCGGCGGCGATAACAGGAAGTCCTAGCGTATCGATTAATCCGGCTATGGCAGAAAAATTAGGTTCTGTCAGGGTGCCGTCGCGCTCGATATCGGTATAGATGAAGCGCCGGACGCCCAGTTTAACCATCGATTGCGCCAGTTCCACAGCGGTTAGTCCAGTGTCATTGACCCAGCCGCGGGTGGCTATTAATCCCCGGCGCGCATCGATGCCGACGATAACAGAGTCGCGGTAGCGGCGGCAGGCATCGGAAATCAGCTGCGGGTCTTCCACGGCAGCCGTGCCGAGAATTACGCGGTCGATGCCGTTTTTCAACAGAGTTTCAATTGTCTCGATACATCGGATGCCGCCGCCCAGCTGGACGGGGATGAGCAAAGCGCCGGTAATGTTCCTGATTATTTCCATATTCGATATTTCGCCGGAAGCGGCGCCGTCAAGGTCGACGAGGTGGAGGCGGGGGGCACCCAACGACTGCCATTTGAGGGCGACATCGAGAGGGTCGTCGGAAAATACCGTTTCCTGCCGATAGTCACCCTGATACAGTCGAACGCACTTGCCGGCGCGTAAATCTATGGAAGGTATAATATCTATTTTATGCCTCTTTCCAGTTAAACTATGCTGAAATTATAGCACCTTATGATTAAAGCGGACAATGATGCGTGATTATGGGACAGAGTTGATGAATAACATCTATATGATATCGATGATCTATAGGTGTTTGACAGGTTTATAACTATGATGCTAAGCTAGCTGCTAGAAATTCCCTATTTTGCCATGTCGCGGCTATCGTGTTGATGATGGATGTAAATTGCGAGTGAATACGTTAATCCCGAAGCCGATAATGATTTTAGCCGGAGTAGCCGTTATAGTGATGGGGATAATCATCGGCGTGCTGCAGGTAGCGGCGTATGTAGAACAATTTACTTACGGGTTTCCATATTCGACGGAATTCACCGAATCATTTCAGGAAATAGCTTTGATGCTGGTCAATTTCTACCTGTTAGCGACCGGGATTATGAGCGGTTTGGCGTATATCGTGCCGGTCTGGGCGGGGCGTAAGCTACACCGAACAGGATACGCCATATCCGACGAGGAGACGGTTCCTAAAGCCTACCGTTCCGGGGGTATCGGACTGATAATAGCCGGAGTGATAGCTATTGCAGTATATATCTGGGTTCTTGATTCGAATATCATTGCACTACCCATAATAATGCTGGTTCTGGGTATCCTCGGGGTGGTTGCCGGTATCACAAGTAAATAATAATGAAAAACATGTACACACCGAAAAAATATATAGATAAGGCGGAAAATAATGGCTGAGGAAAAGGTCTCCAGCGTAGTCAAGGAAAAACTAATGCCCGGCGAGTCGGTTATCGGGCAGGTAAGGACTAACATATCCGACATGGTAGCAACGGATAAGAGATTATTGAGATTTTCCAGTAACAATTACGAAGCGATAGAATATACGGATATATCCGGCATAAAATACGGCACGTTCAGGGGGCGAAAAATAACCTCACGGGTGTTGATTGTATTTTGCTCTATATTGCTGATAGGCATTGCCGCCATGATATGGGCGGCATACTTCGATTCGAGCGTGAGGAATGTTTCCCTGGGCAATGCCGTTTTATTATCGATAGTATGCGGCGTTTTTGCATTATTAAGCCTGGCGGCGGTATTCACTTTCGATTACGGGTATTACCAGTTCGAGAGCTTAAAAATCGGCAAGGACACGGAAAAGTACTACCGTTTAATGCGTCCCATGTTCGGCAGTTCAAAAGTGGACAATTTCATAAAAACAGCGAGCGAAAAAGGCGGTATAAACCTGGATAAAAAGAAGCAATAAAGCCAGAGTGGGTTGTGTTTTGTGAGTCTATTGTATGTAAAATATCATTGACAAACGGCATGTTGCGTGCTAAAATATATGTAACCATCGACCTATATGGCGGTGAGTATCGAGCGAATACCTTAACAATATAACAAGTCGCTTGGATCGGAAACGACCGAGACGGCAAACATAGGTGAAAGTCACGATGCCCTCTCAGTTTATTCTGGGAGGGTTTTTGTTTAAGGTAACGGAATGCTTAAAGTAGGATTCATAGGAGCTGGAACAGTCGGCACCGCCTTGGCGGTTCTCTTGAGCCGTAAGGGGTACGAGTTTGTGGGCGCGTCCAGGCGAAATAGAACGGCTGACAGAAGCAAGTCCAGATTAATCAGCAACCTGCGTATACTGGACAACAATCAGGCGGTGGCGGATGCTGCCGAAATCGTCTTCATCACCACCCCCGATGACGCCATAGCCGAAGTTACCGCCGAGATAAACTGGCACAAGGGACAGAGCGTCATCCACTGCAGCGGCGCTGACTCTATAGACATTCTGGAACCAGCCCATAAATCCGGCGCTATGGTCGGCGGTTTCC
>MGMR01000045.1:8562-8724 GCA_001796495.1 Chloroflexi bacterium RBG_13_51_18 | reverse complement strand
TAATCCCTTTCCGGCGCAGTAGTCTATAATTTCCTTAAAGCCCGGGCGTATTTTCACGCGGTCGCTGGTCAGGACAAGGTCGGTCATAGTCTTTCTATCGGCCTTCATCATGCCGAATACCTTTTTATTGAAAGCGCCCACCGATATATCGCCGGAAGAGTA
>MGMR01000045.1:2228-8541 GCA_001796495.1 Chloroflexi bacterium RBG_13_51_18 | reverse complement strand
CTTGCTGCCGACATAAGTATCGAGCAGGAGAAAGCTGACATCTTCCTCGGTGATGGTGCCATCGAAGTCAATCTGAACGGCCTTTTTCATGATTTAAAGAAGCTCCTTTTTATAATGTACATCTCTACTTTTTATACATGCAATTCTATAATGTCCCCGTCCTGTAAAACATGGTCGCGCTTGACCATGACCCCGTCGAACTTGCCGGAGCCCCAGACGCGGGCGTATTTCATGCGCAGCGCCAAGGACTTGTGAATGGAGGTGGCAGCCATCTCCAGCGTGCTGTCTCTCTCCAGTATAATGGGGTCGGTCATATCCGGTTTGCCGCCGGGTGTCTTGGTATAGACCCGCATAACATCGAGCATCTGGTAAGTCTTCCTTTTCAGTTCATCCAGGTTCCCGCTGGTGGCGGTAATGGCGATGGTCGGCAGTTGCTCCCCGAAACGACTCTTTAACGCCCGGTAGTTATTGCCGCCGGTGTCCATATCTGCTTTGTTGCCGACTATCAGCGTCTTTTTATAGTTCACCGCCGACTCTTCATCATTTTCGGGTTCTTCACCTTTACCCAATCTAATATTTTTCTCTGTCAAAACGGTAACCAGAGCGTCGTCCTGGGCTAACGCATCCTGGGAAAGGTCGACCACTATTAACAAAGCGTCCGCCCGCCTGATAATGTTCAAAAGCCACCATTCCGGCGGCTGTTCTCCGAGAGGCGGAGTATCGACGAGTTGTATCTGGACGTTCTCAAAGTGCATCATGCCCGGCATGGCGGTCTGGGTCGTGTATGGGTAGGCGGCCACGGTTGGTCTGGCGTTGGTGATGGCGGCAACGATTTGCGATTTACCCGTATTTGGCGGGCCGATGACAGCAACCTGGGCAGCCCCGGCTTTCTCGATTTTGGTCGTGGCATGCTGGGTAGCCGTCTTCTTGTCGATGGATTTCGTTAGATTGGCTATTCTGGTACGCAGTTCGGCGCGGAGGTGGTCGGTGCCCTTGTGCTTGGGCATTACCGCCAGCATTTCCTCAAGACAGGCTATTTTTTCCTGGGTTGTCTTGGCGGCATGGAAATTCCTTTCCGCTTCAAGGTATTGCGGTGTTAAATTAGCCGGCATGGCTAAAGATACTCCTTTACCTTCTTAGCCTGGTCACCGGTCATTCCCGTGGCAGCGGTAATCTCCTCGATGGAAGCTTCCCTGATTGCCTGGATAGTGCCGAACCTGCGGAGTAAAGCGCTTTTACGCCTGGGCCCGATTCCGGGAATGCCGTCCAGCGCCGAGGTAAATGCCTTTTTCCGGCGGACGCTGGTATGATAGCTTACGGCGAAGCGGTGCGCTTCGTCCCTTAGTCGCTGGAGAAGCTGAAGCCCCGCCGAAGAACGCGGTAAAATCACCGGCTCTTTCTTCCGGGGCAGAAATATCTCTTCATTTTCCTTGGCCAGGCTGGCCAAAGGCACAGTTTTACCTATTTCCTGCATAACGGATATGGCGGCATTAAGCTGCCCCTTGCCCCCGTCAATAAGCACGAGGTCCGGCTGGATAGCCCATGTATCTTTCGTTGAGTCGCTCTCTCCGGAAGTATGCTTGAACCGCCGCTGGAGCACTTCCTGCAGCATGGCGTAGTCGTTCGCGCCTTCCACTGTCCTGATTTTAAAGCGTCGGTAGTGAGCGGGTTTTGGCTGTCCTTTTTCAAAGACAACCATGCTGCCCACTGCGGAACTGCCCTGGATATTGGAGATATCGTAAGCTTCCATGCGCATTGGCGGGGCTTTTAGTTTTAGCTCCCGTTCAATCTCGGACAAAGCCGCATCCAGTGACTTGCCGGTTGCCATCTCCTTTATTTTGAGCTGTTCCAGTCCCTGCCGGGCATTTTCTGCGGCAATGTCTATCAGTTGCTTTTTAACACCGCGCCGCGGCACCTGAATATCGATGCCGGCGCCTCTTTTTTCTTTGAGCCAGTCCTTGATAATTTGCCCGTCTTCTACAGGATATTGGAGCAGTAACAGCGGCGGTACCTGCGGGCACGAGGAGTAATACTGCTCGATAAAGCTGGTCATGATCTGACTTGGCTCTTCCTGGCGGGTCCCCTGCATCATGAAGCTTTCTCTCCCCGTTAATTTATTGGCACGGATGAACAATACCTGCACATAGGCGTGGTCGCCGTCCTGGACGAAAGCGATGACATCTTCCTCGCCGCGGATAACGGCGGCAATCTTCTCCCCTTCGATGACTTCATGCATCGCCTGAATCTGGTCTCTGATTTTAGCCGCATTTTCAAAATCCATGGCTTCAGAAGCTTTGGTCATCCTTTCCTGGAGCTCCCGGATAACATTTTCCCGTTTCCCCTCGAGAAAAAGGGTGACCTCTTTGATTACCTGGGCATATTCCTCCGGGGTTACGGCGCCGGTACACGGGGCCAGGCAATGACCCAGGTGGTATTCCAGGCATGGCCTTGAGGCTTTACCGGTAATATCTTTAGAACAAACACGCAGCGGAAAGAGCCTTTTCAGGACGCGGACAGTCTGCCTGACCGACTTAGAACTGGAAAAGGGCCCGAAATATCGTCCGCCGTCCTGCTCAAAGCGCCGCGTGATATAAACGCGCGGCCACTCTTCTTTAGTGTTGATTTTCAGGTACGGGAAAGTCTTGTCATCCTTAAGATTAACGTTATAGCGCGGATGGTACTGCTTGATAAAGTTGAGCTCCATGATAAGAGCTTCCCGCTCTGAGGAAGCAATATAATAATCTATGTCCGCTACCTGCTCCACCATGCGCTGAATCTTGGGCGTCAGCTTCTGCGGCGACTGGAAATAAGACCTGACGCGATGATGCAGAATTTTAGCTTTACCCACATAAATAATATTCCTGGCATTGTCTCTCATGAGATAGACGCCGGGGCTGTGGGGCAAGCGTTTCAGTTGCGCTTCTATAAGGTTGTTGACCAACTTTGCTCCTCGGGCATAATCCTGGTTTTATTCTAGCATAGCCGTCACAAGGAACAAAGATGTTATGATATTGCTGCATTGAAGGTCAATAGCAGCTTTGTTAGTGGTAAACCGTCAAGGCATTCTACAACAGGTGTTCCAGTAATATACGCAGGCCGATGACAATCAGAATAATCCCCCCGATTATCTCCGCCCTCTTCCCCACCAGACCGCCCAATTTTTTCCCGGCGAAGAAACCCAGCAATGTAATGACGAATGCTACTATTCCGATGGTTGTACTGGCCATCATTAGATTTACCTTTAAGAAAGCAAAGCTTAATCCTACCGCCAGCGCGTCTAAGCTTGTGGCTATGGAAAGTGTGACCAGGAGCCACCATTTAGTTATATCGGCTCTGGCTTCTTTCTCTTCATTTTCATGTAAAGATTCCCATATCATGCGGCCGCCGACAAACGCCAGCAAGCCGAAAGACAGCCAGTGATCATAAGCCGATATAAGGTCGATGATGGTGCGCCCTGCCAGCCAGCCCAATACCGTCATGGCTGACTGAAAAAACCCGAAGAATAAAGCCACGCGGAACCCTTGCCAGAGCGGCAAAGCCTTTTTGGAAATGCTTGAACTTAAAGCTACGGCAAAGCAGTCAGCGGAAAGACCTGATGCAATGATGAGAATTGATAGAAAGCCGGTATCGGACACCTGTTAATTATGCCACATAGCAGGTATAGTTTGAAAACACAGATTCGGTGCATTCGCTTATACTATAAAGCGGGCTAATTTATCTTTATTAAACCTTGCTTGATAGCCACAACTACGGCCTCGGTACGGGCGTTGGCATTCAGCTTCCTCAAAATTGAGGTTACATGGTTTTTAATCGTCTGTTCGCTGATACCCAGTTCAGCGGCGATTTGTTTATTTAAATATCCCTGGGCGATATATTCCAGTATTTCTATTTCACGGGGTGTCAGGGGCGATATAAAAGCCTCGGCCTCAGTCCGGGAGGAAAGCTCCTGGAACTGCTGTAATACGTGTTCCGCTACTCTGGGACGATTCGTCAGGCTTTCGTTTATCGGGTGTTCTCCTTTAGCAACACGCCTGATGATTTCCGCCAGTTGTGCTCCGGTGACTTCTTTACTCAGGTAAGCTACCGCCTGTGCTTTAAGCGCCAGGAACAGCTGGTTGTCATCGGAATTTGAGGTCAGTATGATAACGCCGATATTGGGCGAGCGCTGTTTTATCTTTTTCGCCAGCTCAAGGCCGCTTTCCGATGGACCATCGAGGTCAAGAAGCGCTACGTCCGGTGGTAGATTATCCATAGCTTTGAGCACGTCATTATTAATGCCGGTAGTGCCTACTATCACGATATCTTCAGTTTCAGAAAAAGTGTGTTCCAGAGCCTGAAGAAAAAGCGATTGCTGACTTATGATAAATATCTGTATTTTATTATTGTTCATTGTTCCTGTTTCAGCTCGGGTACATGGCTTAGAACCCAAACCGTTTTACCTCCTTGCCTTCCTCTTAGAAATAACCTTGGATTGTTCGAAGATAGAAATAAACTGTTTAACCAGACCGGGGTCAAACTGACTGCCGGAACACTTTTTCAGTTCCCCGATAGCGCTTTCGAGCGGCCAGGTCCCTGCGTATGACTTTTCCGCAGTCATGGTTACAAACGCCTCCGAAATAGCTATAATACGGGACCCCAGCGGGATTGCATCGCCTTTCAGTCCGTCAGGATAGCCGGTACCATCATACCATTCATGATGATGTAAAATAACATCAACACAGGAAGATAGTTGAGGAATTTGCTTGACAAGATTTGCTCCAAGTTGAGGGTGTGTTTTTATGACTTGCCATTCTTCCTGGGTCAATTCTCCAGATTTGTTCAAAATGTCTTTACTGATACCAATTTTACCGGCATCATGAAGTAAAGCACAGGTTTCTATTATTAATGCCTCTTCTTTATTCATCTGGAGGGTATTTGCCAGAGCCAGCGCGTAATCCGCTACTTTTTTCGAGTGGTTTTGCGCATAGCAGCTTGTTGAATCAACTATTTCCGAGAATCCACGAATAAGACCGGCTAATTTGTTGTTGCTATTGTTTTCGGTGTCCGGAGTCAAATCCTCCTGTGACAGTATTGCCAACGGACCGGAAGCGCATAAACTCTGGTTACCGCCATTACGCTTAGCGCGGTATAGAGTCACATCAGCCGCAGCAATAATATCGGTATGGCTGATGCCGTCATCCGGCCAGCTCGCTAATCCAATACTGGTGGTGATACCTATTTTATCTGATTTTACACTCTCTGCAATTTTCTTACGTACGCGCTCGATAACCTGTAAAGCAGCGTCTAACGTTGTCTGAGGTAGTAAAATTGCAAATTCATCACCGCCATAGCGGAAAGCGTAATCCGCGGTCCTGATTGCCTCTTTTATACTTTTACCGACCTCCTGTAAAAGGCCATCGCCGGCAAGATGCCCGTAAGTATCGTTATAGACTTTGAAAGAATCAAGGTCAAGGATTGCCAGGGAGAAGGCGCCGCCATATCTCGAATGCCTGCTTATTTCACTATCAATCATCTCGTCCAGTGAGCGACGGTTCAATAATCTCGTCAGCTCATCAACTCTAGCTTTCCTTTCGGCCTTGGCATAAAGCTGGGAGTTCTCCAGCGGCATAGCTATTTGTGAAGCAAGCTGTTCCAGCAGTCTGATATGTCTTTGGCTGTAAGCATTAGGCTGCTTGCTGACAACGATCAAGCTCCCGATAATTTTGCCCTTGGCTATCAAGGGAAAATAGCCCGTCGTGCGCATCCCTAGAGAATAAAAGTGTTCACTGGTACTAAAATATCTCTCCTGGGCGAGGTCGGACTCGATGAATGATTTTTTCTGGGTGACCACCCATCCCGTGCCTGTCCCTTCCATTGGTAGCCTGTCTCCTACCTGGTAAGCCCCGAGTTCCGGCGATGATAAAGCCATGCAGCAGAGATTGGTTTCATCAATCAACACAATAGCCGCCCAGCCGACATCAACCACTTTTTTCAGCTCTTCTATAAAGCTGCCGAAGCTTTCCTGTATATCCAGACTGGAAGATAAGATAACACTGGAACTATTAATTACCGATAATTCTTCTTCACGCTCTCTTAGCTGTTCCCGGAGATATTCTTTCTCCATACTGACGGCTACGCGGCTGGTGGCGTTTTCAATGATATTGAGGTCCTCCAGTGAATACCGGCCGGAAACCTTTTCACCCAGTACCAGGATGGCTATCAAACGGTCGCGGCTTATAAGCGGTATAAACAATGAGATATTTTTAGATTCGATTTCCTCTTTTTCCTGAGGCCACAGGCTTAAGAATGCAGGCAGAATCATCAGGGTTTCGCT
>MGMR01000045.1:0-2186 GCA_001796495.1 Chloroflexi bacterium RBG_13_51_18 | reverse complement strand
GTTGTTTGACCTGAGTCTGAGATCAGCCAACTGAGACTGCCCGGTGCCGGCTTCAAAAAACTGTGTTCTATAATCACCGCTGTCGGTTTCCGGGAAAAGTAAACTTGCCTGCTTGATATTAATTGCTTTTATAATCAGGGAAAGTAATTCTCCTCCCTGGTCCTTCAGGCTGAAAACATTATGTATCTTATTGGTAAATTCATTTAGCCTCTGGAGGTAATCATAGCTGCTACCCTGAAAAGCCCGGCTCATCAATACAAAAAGCTGCCCTCTTACTCTATAAATAAAGACGGAAACGGCAAAGGCTAATAATGTGGCCACCAGCGAGGCAAGCAGGTCTAACTGGAAATTAAATACTCGATGGATAACAATAAGCAGCAGCCAGTAACTTACGGTGCCGATAACTGCCAGGCTGAACCATGCCGTCCCGCGGCGTATGACGAGCCTTATATCAATTAAACGGTGTCTTATAACTGCATAACTCAATAAAAAGGCGTTGATCAGGTTGCCGTAGTGAGCGATGGGGAAATGGTTTAACCAGGCTGGTAAACTAAGCGCAGTAAATACAACCAAAATAGAAATGCCAACCATCAAGGCAAGAATTTGATTATGTAATACCGGATTAGCTGTATTTTTAAGCATTTTCCCGAAAACATAATAATTTCTGGACGCAAGTATTAGCAGGGGCAAAGCAACTAACAGAATTATATTCGTGTAAGAACTACGAACATAATTACCATCGATATAGACTTCTGACGTTACATACCCTAAAAGAACTGCCGCGCTGATGACTACCACCGATGCATAAGCGAAATACATCCAACGGCTTTGCCCTTTAGGGAAAAATGATGACGTGAAGCCATGAAACTGTATTGCAGTTAAGACAAAGAGAATAATGGTGAGCTCAAATAGAATAGGTCTCACTCCCGGAAATATGAAACTGCGGTCAAGGTAATCGATAAAACTCCATGTTATCGCCGAGACCAGGAATAGAACAAACCAGAAATGCCTCTTCCGCCACGGCCGACTGCTCAGTGTAGTAATCAGCAGAGGTATATAAGCAATTGTGGCGACTAAAGGGGCAATAGCATACACAGTCATATAAGGCATTATCAGCCCAAATACAAATACTGTCAATAGGTAACTAAAGTAAGAGAACCAAGGTACGTAGACTAAAGTACTATGAAATTGATACTTTTTCTGTATCGGTTTTCCCGCTTTTCCCGGCTCCTGCTTTTGTTACAATTATGGTTTCTTCAGCTTCGCCGGTGAGCATTGAAAGTACTTTTTCAGTAGGATTAATGTGTGGAGGTTTAAGATGTGCCGCATCAGCCCCTTCAGCTTGTTTCTGTGCGATGAAGTTGGCAAAGGAGCCTTGTGGCAACAAATTGACCTCTACCTTGAAGTCAACGAAGCTGGAAAATTCCTGGCGAAGGGGAGAGTCAGCATGGATTTCGTCGCTCTCTGATTTATAAAAGTGGTCATGAACCGCTGCGGCTATTTCTGTTTCCTTTAACACACAGCCATCCTTAAGTTCTATATAGAGTCTCAGAATCGGCTTACCAGGCTCCTTGTAAGCCATCCAGTCTTCATAGTTGATGCCTGCATTTTCTATCGCTTCCCATATGGTCTTTTCGGTCAGTCGGACGACCACGAAATCAAGTAACCCATCAACCCTGCGCTCGAAAGCCATCTGGGGAATATCAATGCCCAGTTTATCATTTCTAAGAGCTGTTATTCTGATCGTATCTCCTATCCGGTATCTTACCATCGCGCCGCCATGAAAGTTGGTGATAATGATTTCATAGCTTTCACCTGCTTCAAGTTCGTTAAGCAATAAAGTGGCTGGCTTATAGCTGCTGTCCATCTGTGATTTCAGTTGCTCTTCTTCAGAGATAAATTCAAAGAAGTTCAAGTCTGGAACAAAGGTCATGTTCTCGTAGTCCCAGGTTTGTGTAGCGATGATACCGACTTCGGTGCCGGAATACAAGTCCAGAGGATTTCTGCCCCAGAGTTCCTTTATTTTATCTTTGTATACCCAGCTATCTATACCACTGCCGATGATGCCTTTTATATCCCAGATATCCTTTGGCAGCATAGACCGCCGTGCCAACCGACTTTTAATTAACCCCTTGGTCAAACGCCAGAGCGCTCGGGGCCGCTTTAAATACGGCTTTATATTAATA
>MGMR01000044.1:5836-8339 GCA_001796495.1 Chloroflexi bacterium RBG_13_51_18 | reverse complement strand
TGGGGGGTTTTATGGGGACATCCGGCTGCGCTCCGTATTCGGCGGCCAAGGCTGCGGTTATCAACCTCATGGAGAGCTATTACCAGGCGCTCAAGCCTTACAGCATCGGCGTGTCCTGCCTGTGCCCGGGCGGCATCAGGTCGAATATCGGCGAATCATCATACACGAGACCGAAACATCTGGAAAACACAGGGTATAATACTAATGAAACGACTATTGCGTTTATGCATAAGCATTATTCCTATGGTATCGACCCCGTGGAGCTGGCGCACATATTTAAGAAGGGGATTGAAAACGATGTGCTCTACGTTGTGCCCGTGCCGGAACCGGAGAAAATGATGAAGGGAATTGTTGACCGTGTTGTCAATTACGCTACTGCTGAAGGCATGAAACGGCAGGAAGAGTTAAATAAAAAGCGTATGGAAGAGATGAGGAAAAACCCCAATCCAATGATGGAGGGGGCGGCGGAGGCTGGTTGGGGGAAAGCCAGAGAGGACTTAACTTGGGTTAAAAACAAAGGCCCTCAAACTTAAAATAGCAGCAAACCTTGAGCTTTAGAATGGAGGAATACCATGGCAAAACAGATAATTGAAAAAGTAATGAGCCCTGAAGGCGGAGTCCAGAAGGGCGCGGCCGGACCTCCGCCCGGAATGGGCGGACCGCCGCCGGGACGGGCCGGAGGTCGTCCGGGGCCAGGTGGACCTCCCCCGGGTCGAAGCGGGCCGCCGCCCGGCATGATGGCGCCCCCGTCCGCACCTTCCTTCGCTAAACGACTGGACACGCTGGATAAAAAAACAGTTTACCTGGTTGATCTTGGCTTCGGGGGAGGCTATGAATTCATGCAGCAGCTGCAGGAGTGGTTTAAAAAGAACATGCCGTCCGTTACCACGATGGTGAAGCGGAAACCGGGGAACGTGTTCATGGACGATAAGCAGGAACTCTGGGAGGAAGTCAAGGCAAAGGGCGATGCAGTTGTTTTTGGCGTAGCCGGCTGACCAGGCTGTATTGCAGCGGTCGCTGCAGGCAGCACAAATCTCGAACAGAACTATGGTATCCCGGTGGCTCCCATTTCGAGTTACACGATGGAAGAAGTAGCCAAGGATAATCCGAGAGCGGCTTCCGTACCTTTTATATATACGCAAATGCCGGTGGTGGGTATGTCTCCTGAAGTCCTCGATAGATTTATTGTCGGCAACGACCCGGATACGGGCAAGCCTGTCATTGAGGAAATAATGGATATCCTGACCAAGCCCGTAAAAGGGACTAAATCTGCGTCCGGGGCACCCACCGCGGAAAAAGCCGCCCCTGCACAGTTATTCCTGAAGCCAGACACGGAAGACAATCTGCAGGCGCTGTTCTACGAAAAGGGATGGACGGACGGTTCGCCCATCATCCTTCCCACCGAGGAGCGGGTGAAGAAAATGCTCGCCGGAACGTGCGCCGCCCCGGATGATATCGTCGTGGAATCATTCAAATTCGATACGATGGAAACGTTCAAGCACACGGTCTCCAATATCGCCGTGATTGCGGTGATGGCCGGTGCCAAACCGGAATACTTCCCCGTGATACTGGCTATCGCGTCGACCAGACAACCGGCGCTTATGGGGTCGACAACAGCCTTTGGAACGATGGTTTTGGTGAACGGGCCCATTCGCAACGAAATAGGCATGAACTCCGGCATCGGCGCGTTCAGCCCGATAAACAAGGCGAACTCGGTCATCGGCCGGGCATGGTCGCTGATGAGCCTCTGCCAGGGGCAAGCCATACCCAACAAGACCTTCTGGAGTTCCCAGGGGAACAATTATACCTATAACAACATGTGCACCGCCGAGAACGAAGAGAAGAGCGTCTGGGTGCCCTTCCACGTGACGAGAGGGCACAAAGCAGACGAAAGCATCGTCAGCATCTTCAGGGGTTGGGCGATGCTAAGCACCTCGGGGGCGGCTTCCCACCGGCCGTTGGGAGAGGAATTGAATATTCAGCTGGCAGTTATGCCTCCGCTGAATTCCTCAGCCACTATTATCATGGACCCGCTGGTAGCAAAGAACTTAAAGGAGAACGAGGGATTCAAGACGAAGCAGGACTTCACGAAATGGATGTCAGAAAACATTAAAATACCGGCGGGGCAGTACTGGAAGACCGACCAGATAGACATGCTGGTGGCATCCGAGGCATACAAGGGCGTGGAGCCGTACGCCTCCTGGAAAAAGCTGCCCGAAGATGCGCTGATAGCCCCATATACAAAGCCGGAGAACATCAATATCATCGTGGTGGGCGGGGCGATAAGCCCGTTATTTTTGACTTCCAATTACAGCTATGCCGGCAGCGCGTCTATTGATAAATGGCGCGCCAAGAAGTAAGATTAATGCGCCGACGGCTCCTGCGGTCTCCCTGACGAGTCGGTTTAAATAAATGTTATTTTCAGGCCTTAAGGGTTATTCGAGAGGGGGTGAAAACCCCCTCTCCTATTCCCCCCTTTGTCGTTCTGAGCGTAGCGAAGAAT
>MGMR01000044.1:3754-5742 GCA_001796495.1 Chloroflexi bacterium RBG_13_51_18 | reverse complement strand
CTTGGGGAAGCGTTAGCCGCCGCCAAGAAAGACGGCGCGGAAGTGGAGCTTTACAGCATCGCCGGCAAGAACCTGCAGCCCTGCGACGGCTGCTGGGGGTGCATGAAAACGGGCAAGTGCCACATCAAGGACGACATGCCGGCGCTTTTCGATAAGATGATTGCCGCCGACGGCATTATCCTGGGGACGCCGGTATATTTCTGGGGCATGACGGCGCAGGCCAAGACCGTCATCGACCGCACCATATCGCTCAACCAGCCGGGGCGGAACCTGAACAATAAGGTCGTTGGGGTGGTGGCTTCCTGCGGCAGCCTGGGCATGGTGTCTGCGCTTAAGGACTTCAGCTACTATATCGTCCAGCGGCGCATGCTGCCCGCCAACCAGGTTTCCGCCTATTTGCGTGAACCTGCCGACCTCAAGAATATGCCGAAATGCCTTGAAGAACTTAATAAACTGGGACGCCAGATGGCGGCTTTAGTGAAGCTGAATTTCAAATACCCGGAGGAGTTCGCCAGAGGACCGGGCGCGTTTGGGACACACACGAAGTAAGAATTATTTCGATACTTGTTTATACCAATCTTGGAAATATAATTCTATACGTGTAATTTCACTGTCTGGGAGAATACCATTGTGGGCGATTGTATTTCTTAAATTTTCTAATTCCTCTAATTTCAATTCTGCAAACTTTGTACTTCCTATAAATGACTCGAATTCTTTAGGGTATTTTCTTATAAGGGTAACTAAATATCCCCAATCCATATAATTTAGCTCATCTGCACCGCGTGATGATAACCACGCATATCTCATTTCACGGCTTTTGCGATTTGTTAAGTCACGTTTCATATCCGATGATGCTGCTTTTTCCCACCATCGTTCCCCCAGGGTTTCTTTTAAAACTTTGCGTATTAAGTTACGTACAGAATTCTCTAAACAATGTAACGCCACATAGACTTGTCCCATTTTATATGCATTTTCTATTTCAGCGGCTGTTAATAACGGCGTATTAGAAACGTCAAGACGCTTACGTATTATTTCTTCGGGAGATAAGGAAGAGGGTAGTAAATTCGCGTATTCAGAACGATATTTTTTAAGTGCGTTACGGTGAAGTCTAAAAGAAACGGAACTATGACCTGTCGTTACATCTTTTTTGTTACCTCGTAAATTACTTCTTAATCTAGTCTGGTTGGGAATACTTAGATTCGTATCTTTAAAACAACGAATAATATCAGACATGAAACATTCGCTCATATCTTGAATATCGGTTAGAAACCAGATAAAGAGTTTTGCGAAATCTAGCTGCCTATAGTTAACAGTATCTGTATTATCAAGAATTTGATTAAGTGAAATATTATTAAACATTAAACGTTACTATAATATTGTGCGTTTTTGCCCGTACCTGTTCTTTTCAATTTACCACTATTGAAAAAATTGATTAATCTTGCTGATACTTCACTGCTACTAAATCTTAAACCCCTATTTAATAATTCATTCTGAACATCTTCACGTGTTTTAGGTTGTTTGAAATACGCTTCATCAAGTAGTTCCTGCACTTTTTGTGTGCATGTTGGCCCACTTTTTGCTCGTGTTTTTCTTTTTGGAGTTTTGTCAGATTCTATTGGAATAGTCTCAGCAGTTTTACTAGTTTTATGTGCTGTTGGTAAACCCACAATTAGCTGTTTATACTGGTCAAGATATTTTTCAACGAATTCTTGCGGACCTTCAAGCTGAATAGTCCCATCCTTTAAATTGATTAGTGCTTTAACATCACCTGTCATAATCCTCCTCCTCAAAGCAAAACAATTGTTCTCTTTTTACTTTATTATACTCCTACTGTCAAGCTTATAGTGTTCTCTCTCCCCCTTGTCCCCTTTTCCCCAAATCTTTAACTTTTTATCTGTGTCTTTGATTTTTGAGATTTGATTTTTGATTTCCTAAATCATATACCCGTACCTGTCCTTCATCTTCTCCACCATCTCGCGCCGTCTTTT
>MGMR01000044.1:2806-3601 GCA_001796495.1 Chloroflexi bacterium RBG_13_51_18 | reverse complement strand
TCTTTGACGGTTAACTGTCAACTGTTGATTGTAACTTGCCGCTTTTTACCCTTTAGAGTACACTTATTTTAGGTGCTAAATGGAGGTGCCTTAATGAAAGCGCTCGTAATTTATGATTCTCTTTACGGCAATACGGAACAAATCGCCAAGGCCATCAGCGGGGCGTTGGGAGCGGAGGCTAAAGCGGTCAGGGTGGGGGAGGTCAAGCCTGATGAATTAGCGGCTTACTCCCTGATTATCATCGGCTCGCCGACGCAGGGCGGCAGGGCTACCCCGGCTATAAAGACTTTCCTGGCTAATCTGCCGGCGGATGCGTTGAAGGATAAACGCCTGGCCGCATTCGATACCCGGAATAAATCATTTTTGGTTAAAATGTTCGGCTGGGCTGCCACCCGCATCGAAGCTGCCATCAAAGCGAAAGGCGGCAATACTACCGCGCAGCCACAGGGCTTTTTCGTTAAAGGCACCAAGGGCCCGCTGGTGGATGGAGAACTGGAACGGGCGGCCACCTGGGCAAAAGCTATCGCCGCGGGGGTCCCCACCAACCTGATGCCGGGGGACTACGAGGTGAAAAAGAAAGAGTAAATGCTTCAAAAAATAGTCTCGATTAATTTCGGAGGCGTTAACTGCTACCTTTTACAAACCGATAGCGGTTTTATCCTTATCGATAACGGCTACCCGAATAAGCGCGCCGCACTAGAGAAAAAACTTACCGATGCCGGATGTCAGCCCGGCGACCTTAATCTGGTCATTTTAACACACGGCGACCACGACCATACCGGCAACAGCCTCTAT
>MGMR01000044.1:2289-2800 GCA_001796495.1 Chloroflexi bacterium RBG_13_51_18 | reverse complement strand
CTACCTTGTAAAAGCAGGTGTCAAACTGGTGGGTATAGACTTTATAACCATTGGGTCATACAAGCGGCCGGAGAACATCATGAAAACACATACGGCGCTCCTCGGCGCCGGTATTTATGTGCTCGAGGACTGCGCCCTGGCTAATGTGCCTCCCGGCGAGTATGAGCTGCTCTGCCTGCCGCTGCTCATGTTCCACGGCGATGCCGGGCCCTGCCGCGCTATTCTAAGGCCGCTTTAGGGTTAGCCTGGAATTATTCTTGTAGGCGCAAATAGGGACTGCACCCAGCCTGAATACTGGTTAGAATCGTTGTTCCCGTAGTTTCAATATTTAACAATTAAATCGATAAATAAACTGTAATCTACCCTCAAATAAAAGAGGGTAGATTTTTTTTGCCCGTTTATCGCTGGGGAGGCAGGCAGCTATGGACCAGAAAACGTTCATGAGAGATATCTATTCCCAGAGCTGGATAACCGCCCGTGAAAACCACTACGGTTTTATGGAATACGATAA
>MGMR01000044.1:0-2042 GCA_001796495.1 Chloroflexi bacterium RBG_13_51_18 | reverse complement strand
GCTAGCCCTGACCCAAAGTGCGGTTTTTACTCATTGACCCCTCACGATTCCGGACTGGTACAATTAAATAGAAGACGGGTAACAAAAACTGCCTTCCTTCGTTATATATATTGAGGGTGGTTTTTTTGTTACCATTTTGTGAAGTTTAAAATCGATTTTGAGATACAGTTGTGTCCTTTCTTGAATATGATAAAAACGATACGTTCGTATCCTACTTAATATTTGAAAGAGCAGAAGTTTTATGAACAGTATAAAGAGCAAAACGATAAAAGTTGACGGACTGAATGTGCATTATTATACGGCGGGGCAGGGTGAACCGCTGGTGGTTATTCACGGCGGCGGCGGCGATGCGCGCACCTGGTGGCGCAATATAAGAGAGCTGTCCGGGAAATATACGGTTTATGCCCCGGATTTGCCCGGCTATGGGGGCAGTCAACCGCTGGGCGGCAAATATTATGTCCCCGAATTATCTGAATTCGTGGAGAAATTTACCAGGAGCCTGGGGCTGGAGAAATTCAGCATCATGGGTCATTCACTGGGAGGCGGAGTAGCTCTCGACTATGCTTTAAAGTTCCCTCTCAAGATAAAGAAGCTGATACTCGTTAGCAGCCTTTGTCTGGGGCGGGAAATCGCTTTCTGGGTCAGGTTTTTCTCATTGCCGGCTTTCATAAGCTCGTTGGGGGCTTTAATGGTATGGTTTTTCAAAAGTATCAAGTGGTTAATCAAGTACTTAAACCCGGCGGAATATATCATGCCGCTTTCGCCGGCCAGTATGAGCATTGGCGGCAGCATCTCGAACTTCCAGCAGCAGACCCTGGTCTTGGAAAAACAACTGCCGGAGATTAAAATGCCGACGCTGCTGGTCTGGGGAAGCAGAGACCCCGTTGTGCCGGTAAAGCAGGCCTACCGGGCAGCCAGGGTTATCCCCGATTGCCGGGTGGAAGTCTTTAAGAACCGCGGCCATAACGTCCACCGCGATGAACTTAAGAAGTTCTCTAGAATCATCACCGATTTTCTGGGTTAACTTTATCTATTACTATCGTGAGCGGCGACGTATTCACGGAACTCTTTAACGATATTCTTATGCCGCACCAGCACTTCCCCTATACCGTATTGCTTGCTAAGTCGCAGCGGCACGCAGCAGCAGGAACAGCAGCTGCATATGGCGTAAAAATCATCGCGGCATTTTAAGATAGTTAAGACCAGTCCCCGCCGCTGGCTGTCCTGCAATATCTCTGCGGCTCTTTCCGGGGTGATTTCATGCGCGTCGTTCGATTTTGTTTCCTCAAGAACATGCCTGGAAGCCGCCAGCAGTATCTCGTTATCCATGGGGTGGTTGCATTTGTGATACAGATTCCGGCAGGTACACGGGGCGGCGGCAAGCCCTCCGGCCAGCGTCACCAGCTCCTTTGCCTCGGCGGGATTCAGCAGGTAGGCATGGTGCTGGCTGCGCCCGTAGGCATTAGCTATTTTGCGGACAAGTCGGCCCAGCAGGGGTATGCGGGTAAAGGCCGCGAAGAACATATAAAGTCGTAAAATGCCTTGGCGGTTCAGGTTGTAGAACTTGAGGGTGTGGTGCATAAGATACCTGCCTTAAAATCGCGGTTTGCAGATGACTTCTTTAACTCTCATGTTGAAAAAGCGGTGAACGTAGTCCGCCTGTAGGACGACGGCCGTATCGGCGCCGCGCCCGGTGCCCCCGATACAGACGATTTCTTCATCGGTGCGGACCAGCCCGGCATCGGCGGCCATGGCGGCGATTTCACAGGCGACTTTCATGCCCTGCCCGAAAATCCTCAATGTATTGGCGACGACGTCGCCGACGGCGGATGATGGGGGCGGGGGCATGGCGGTGCTCAAGGCGCGGTGGATACCGCCGAAGGCGTGCGTGGTGGTGAGGATTATGCCGCCCTTCTTTTCCACGGCTTTGCGAGCCTCGTCGGTAAATTCCTGGGTATTAGGCTCGCGGAAACCGCTGGTATGGGTAACCACGACAACTTTATAGCCCTTAAAAACATCCATCGCCTTGACGGCCGTCTTGC
>MGMR01000043.1:329-21193 GCA_001796495.1 Chloroflexi bacterium RBG_13_51_18 | reverse complement strand
TCACCATCAGGTCGACGATTTTCCTTAGATGCTCCTCGGAAAGCTCGTGGAAAACGATGATTTCATCCAGCCGGTTCAAGAATTCGGGACGGAAGAGCTTCTTGACTTCCGTAAGGACTTTTTCCTTCATATTTTCGTATTTGCTTTTCTGTGTAGCGGCGCTGTCTCTAGGGGTGGCAAAGCCCATTTGCCCCTCCCGCTTGATAAGCTCTACACCGGCGTTGGAGGTCATGACGATGACCGTATTCTTGAAGTCGACCGTCCGACCTTGTCCGTCGGTAAGGCGGCCGTCGTCCATAATCTGTAAAAGCGTGTTAAAGACTTCCGGGTGCGCCTTCTCGACCTCATCCAGCAGGATGACGCGGAAGGGACGGCGTCTAACGGCCTCGGTAAGCTGCCCGCCCTCGTCATAGCCAATGTATCCCGGCGGCGCCCCGATAAGCCGCGATACGGTGTGCTTTTCCTGGTATTCGCTCATGTCCAGCCTGACCATGGCGTTCTCGTCGTCGAAGAGGAACCAGGCCAGGGTGCGCACCAGTTCCGTCTTGCCCACCCCCGTCGGACCCAGGAACATAAAGCTCCCGATGGGTCGCCGCGGGTCTTTAAGCCCCGCCCGACTCCGCCGTATCGCCTCGGAGATAGCCGCCACGGCTTCCTCCTGGTCGATAAGGCGCTCATGGAGGCGTTCTTCCATATGGATGAGTTTCTGGGCTTCACCCTCAAGCATCTGCGATACCGGAATGCCTGTCCAAGTAGATATAAGCTGGGCGATGATTTCGCCGGTTACTTCATGGCTGATTTTTTCCTTTTTCAGCCATTCCTCTTTAGCTTTGTTATATTCCGGCTCGAGCTTGAGCCTTTCCGCTCGCAATTCGGCGGATTTCTGGAAGTCCTGCGTTTGCGATGCCGCCTCTTCTTCGTTGGAGAGCCTTTTCAATGTCTGCTCCATCTTTTTTACGTCCGGAGGCGCGCTTTCGCTATCGATACGCAGCTTGCTGGAAGCCTCGTCGATAAGGTCGATGGCTTTATCGGGCAGCTGGCGGTCGGATATATAGCGCTGGCTTAGTTTGGCGGCCTCTTCCAGGGCTTCATCGGTTATTTTTACTTTATGGTGCGCTTCATAGCGGGGACGCAGTCCTTTCAATATCTCGATAGTTTCTTCGAGGCTGGGTTCGCTGATGAAGACCGGCTGGAAACGCCGTTCCAGGGCCGTATCCTTTTCAATGTGTTTGCGGTATTCATCAAGGGTGGTTGCGCCCACGCACTGTAGCTCGCCGCGCGCTAGCGCGGGTTTGAGCATGTTGCTGGCATCGATGGCCCCTTCGGCGGCGCCGGCGCCCACTACCGTATGTATTTCATCTATAAACAGGATAATCTCTTTTTTAGCTTCCTTGACCTCATCCATTACTGACTTGAGTCGCTCCTCGAATTCACCGCGGAACTTGCTGCCGGCCACCAGCGACCCCATGTCCAAGGCGATTACCTTGCGTCCTTTGAGCGAGTCCGGCACGTCATCGGCGGCTATTTTCTGCGCCAGCCCTTCCGCGATGGCCGTCTTGCCGACGCCCGCCTCTCCCACGATAACAGGGTTGTTCTTGGTGCGCCGCGTCAGTATCTGCATAACGCGCTTGATTTCCATCTCCCGCCCGATAACGGGGTCGAGTTCACCCTTGCGGGCCAACTCGGTAAGGTCACGTCCGTACTTCTTGAGTGAGCGGTACTTGCTTTCGGCGCGGCTGTCATCGACGCGGCGACTGCCCCTTAGCTTTTGCAGGGCGGCGTAGACTTTTTCCTGGGTAATACCGACGCCATGTAGTAATTTAGCGGCATCGCCTTTGTCTTCGCCGACCATGGCGATAAGCAGGTGCTCGGTGCTGATAAATTCGTCCTTAAGCCGGTTCGCTTCTTCATCGGCTTTCTGCATCAGCTGGGCGATGCGGGGAGTAGCATAAATCTGCCCCGTCTGGTAAGCGACTTTGGGCGTGTTTCTAAGCGTTTCTTCCAGCTGGTTCCTGATGCCCTCTACATTGACATTAAGCTCTTTAAGGATTTCCCCCACCAGTCCCTGCCGCTGAATCAGCAGGGCTAAAAGAATATGTTCCACATCCCACTGGCTGTGCTTGAACTGCATGGCCATCTGCTGGGACGTTTGTATTGCTTCCTGTGCCTGTTCCGTAAAACGTTCCTGCCTCATTGTTCATCATCTCCCCTCAATTGTTCGATTTGTTTTTGCGCCTGTTCTAGTTCCTGCTGGAGTTCAACCACACGCTGCATCATGCGTAAAATAACCTCCACCCCCGGTAGATTGATGCCCATGTCGTCCACCAGCGACTTTACCCTTTTAAGCAGGGCGATATCATAGTCCGAGTAAAGGCGGACGTTGCCCCGCGAGCGGCCCGGCTGGATGACGCCGACCCTCTCGTAGTAGCGCAGGGTGTACGTATGCACATCCAGCATCCTGGCGGCAACGCTGATAACATAGCGCGGTTCCCTTTCATTAAATTCGTTGTTCATAATTTACCTCGCCAAAAATCAGGCCGGTCGTAACTGGTCAAGTTGCCTGAATAATTCCTTTTCTTTTTCCGTTAGTTTAGTCGGGATAACGATATTTACCTTAGCTTTTAGGTCGCCCCGCGTCGATTTGCCGAGGTGGGGCATACCCTGTCCTCCTAGGCGGAATACACGGCCGTTCTGTGTTTCCGGTGGTATTTTTAGGGCCAGTTTGCCGCCTTTAGGGGTAGGCACCTGGATCTCGCCGCCTAATACTGCTACCGTCAGAGGCACGGGTATTTCCACCGTAAGGTCGGTGCCTTGTCTCTGGAAAACGGGGTGGGGGGCGACGGTGACGTTAAGATAAAGGTCGCCGCTGGGGCCGCTGCCGTAGCCGGCCTGCCCTTTGCCGGAAATGCGGACGCGCGAGCCGCTGGTAACGCCGGCGGGAATTTTAACCTCAAGACGTTTGATATCGGCAACTACGCCGGCTCCGCGGCAGGTAGAGCAGGGGAGGTTCTGGATGCGTCCCGTGCCGTGACAGGTAGAACAGGGCTGCTCGTCCTGCAGGTTTATCATACGACTGGAGCCGTTAAAGGCTTCTTCCAGTGTTACTTCCACACTTGTTTCAAGGTCCTGGCCGCGCCTTGGTTGAGAGCGGCGTGAAAAGCCCCGCGAACGCGCCCCCCCGAAAAGCTCGTCGAAAAGGCTGTCCATGCCGCCGATATCCCCGCCGAAATGGGAGCTGTCGCCGGTAGTGTACTGCCGGTACTGCGATTGCTGGCGCGCCGCCTCGTCCAGCTGGTCGGCATACTGCCATTTATCACCGTATTTATCATACTTGCGGCGTTTCTCCTTATCGGAAAGGACCTCAAAAGCGGCATTGACTTCCTTGAACTTAGCCTCGGCGGAATTGTCGCCGGGGTTGACATCGGGGTGGTACTTGCGCGCCAGGCGGCGGTAAGCCTGCTTGATATCCTTATCGGAAGTATCTTTTTTAACGCCCAGTATATCATAATAGTTATTGGCACCCATTTTTTATCTCCATTACTAATATTATAATGCGTTGCCAGCTATCATGTCAAGATATAATGAGGAAACTTAATAATGGAATGTTAAATAATGCCTTGTTTTGGAGATAGGTGATAGAGACAATTTGCCCATTAGTCGTTTATTTTGCCAGAGCTTGACATTGAAAAATTACACAACTAGAATGAAGGCGTTTAGTTACGGATTGACTCCGTTCAAAATAGAAAACCGCTACAAGATACTCAAAAGTTTGGAGTGTTTGAAATGAAAAAGGTTTTATCTAAAATATCTATTGCTGTTTTCTTGGCGCTGGCGCTGTTTTTAGTTATAACACTGGCACTGCCGGTAATGCCGGCCCAAGCGGACTCTACGCCGGAATGCTGGGCAGTTCTCGTGGGAGTGTCAAATTATCAAACTATTACCGACCTTTATTATGCTGATGACGACGCGCGGGACCTGTCACAAGAATTAAGCCCTGTCTGGGGTGAAAACCATATCACCCTGCTGATAGACTCACAAGCTACAAAAACCGGTATTCTAGCAGCAATTGAATGGCTCGCGGATAACGCCGGCCCCGATGATACTGTGTTATTCAGTTTCTCCGGACATGGAGCATCGGGCGGATATCTTTGCCCTTATGATGGCATATCGGGATTTTTCTCAACTTTTATTTCCAGTTCCGAATTGGCGAACGCTTTTCGGTCGGTCCAAGCGGGAAAAATCATGTTTATCCTGGGAAACTGCTATTCGGGAGCTTTCCAGAATGCTTTAGCAGGTGACGGACGGGTGATTTTAATGGGTTCCCGGGCGAACGAGGTCGGCTGGGAATGGAGTAGAGTACAGAATTCTATTTTCGGGTACTTTATTTTACAGACATTCGACCAATATGACGAAGTAGATACTAATAATGATTACCAGCTTTCCGCCGAGGAAATTTTCCAATATGCATCGATCTTGACCACGCAATATGAAATAGACAATCAAAGCTACGGCTTCACAAGTATACAGCACCCTGTTCTCGACGATGGTTTAACCGGGGACCTGGCTTTACTGGCGAAATTCGTTTTCGATATAAATCTGAATCTTCCTTACGGCACCGTGGTATTGACGCTGGACGGTAAAACCTATACCTCCATGCCGACGCCGATGCTCTGGGTGCCTGGCGTGTCACACACCATATCCGTACCGGAGATTGTGGATAAGGGCAGCGGCACGCGGTACGTCTTTACACAGTGGAGCGATGGCAGTGTGACGGTTTTAAGGTTTATCACCAGGGGGTTGTATACGGCTAATTATGATATGGAACATATGCTTGAAGTGGTATCCGCCTTCGGCGAGACGCAGGGAAGCGGCTGGTATAAAGATGGAAATATAGCTAACTTTTCTGTGACGGACTATATAGAACTGCCGGATACAAGGCATTACTTCACCGGCTGGATGGGCGACTATTCAGGCACTACGGCGTCGGCCTCGGTATTAATGGACGAACCGCAAACGATATCGGCCATGTGGCGGCATGAATACCTGCTGACACTTAATTCTAAATACGGGACTTTAACGGGGGCCGGCTGGTATAAAGAAAGCGAGACGGCCAGTTTTTCCGTTACAGATTATATTGAATTACCGGATACGAAGCATTATTTCACCGGCTGGAGCGGCAGCTATACGGGCGCCGAGGCCTCCGCCTCATTAGCTGTGACCAGCCCGAAAGTGGTGGATGCCAACTGGCGGCACGAATACCTGCTGACGCTGAATTCGGAATACGGCGAGCCGACCGGGGCGGGGTGGTATAAAGAGGGAGAAACGGCGTCACTTTCCGTGGAGCCGGTTCAGGGAATTATCGTCAGGCATATCTTTACCGGCTGGAGCGGCGACCTTACTGACACGTCGGCGGTTTCGGCAATTGAAATGAATACACCCAAGATTGTTGCCGCTACCTGGAGGACGGACTTTGTTCAGCTTTATATACTCATTGGAGGAGTAGTGGTACTGGCCGGGGCGGTTATTGCTACCGTCATCCTGGTGCGCCGGAGCAGGCGGGTGATATAAAAAATTGTTGACAATTTGCCATATTTACGTGTAATCTATGAATGAGGAATTTAAATGGCAGCTTGTCCCAATTGCGGACGCCAAACACTAAGGACGAAAGACTGGGCCTGCCAGTGGTGCGGCTATCCGCTTGTATCGCGCGCATATAAAAAGATAGATAAAACCTACAGGGAGCTTCAGGAAGAGCGCAACCTTACTGCGAGGATGACGCAGCCTGAAGAAGAGCCGGAGTTCGAACCCGAACGCGAGCCGGAACCAAAACCTGCACCAGAACCGGAACCCGAACCTGCACCAGAATCGGAACCCAAGCCTACACCCAAACCAAAACCCAAGCCTGTTCCACAACCGGAACCTGAGCCTGAGCCTCAAACTCTCCCCGAACCGGAGCCTGAAAAAGAGGAGCCGGTGATGCAGCTGCCGCCTCCGGAAGCAAAACCGGAGCCTGCCCCCGAACCTGCCCCCGAGGCTGAAAGCCCGGCGGAGCCGGAAAAGCCCCAGGAACCGTTAATCACGCCGCCGCCGGAACCGAAACAGGAACTGCCGCCGGCGAAGCCGGAAATTAAAGTGGACCCCCAACCGGCTCCCCAGTCGACGACAAAACTGGAAGACATCCAGGACGGCACGGAATTAACTGCCGACGATATCGACGCGATTTTCAGGTCGGACAAATCCGGCGCCCATTCGAAGTTCACAGAAAAGACCCTGGTAATAAAGGGCATTGTGGAGAAGGTGTTCGTGAGAGAGCACCTCGATATCCGCTATATCGTGATGACTGGCGCCCGCAAGAGAATGACATGGAGCCTGCGCTGTACTTTCAATAAGGAAGAATCCTCGAAGCTGACGCGTCTTACCGAGGGGGAGGAAGTGAAAGTACGCGGCAAATACGACGGCTTTAGTAAGAACATTATTTTCAAGGACTGCGAGCTGGTCTAGCCGGTAATATTCTCGATTATTTCCAGTAATTTATTCAAAATACGCGCAGTAGCGCCCCAGATTACCGTCCCCCGGTAGTAATAGGCAAAGGAAGCCACCTTTTTACCTTCGAGTATCTCCGTATCCGGTTTAAGGCATTTTTTATCCAGCACCGCTTTAACGGGTACGCTGATTACTTTTTCAACCTCCGCCTTACTGGGCTTAAACGTATATGGCCATGGTATTGAAGCGATAAACGGCGTGACGATAAAGTTAGAGGTAGTTGTTATCTCGTCGTCCAGCTCGCCCAGCAGGGTAGCGTCTTTACGGTGAAGACCGATTTCTTCCTCCGACTCCCGCAGGGCGGTTTCCAGTAAAGATTTATCCTCCTTGTCCCGCGTGCCGCCGGGGAAAGATATCTGGCCTTTATGCTCTTTAACTGTCATCGTCCGCTGGATGAAAATGATGTTGTACTCTCCGGCGTCCTGGTAAATCGGTATCAACACGGCGGAGGATAAACGCCGCTTATCGGAGATATGTTTTTTTTCTCTTCGGGCGAGGATTTTCTTTAGCTCCGCTTCCATCGACCTTATATTAATACGCTGCTTATGGAAATTACAACATTTTTTATCCCTTCCCTCGCTTGTCATCCTGAGTGTAGCGAAGGATCTCGGCGTGGGGAGGCTATATTTCTACTCCTCCTTTATAATTTACTATAATTGAATAACTGGTAATTACTCATCATTCTTCCCCAACCCCCTCGTATTGTGTATAATTTAACTGTCTCTTAGGGATGGGAGAATATAATGGACTTTAATTTAACCGAACAGGAAAAGATGCTGCAAAAACTGGCCGGGGACTTTGCGGAAAAAGAGGTTACGCCCAAGGCGGCGGATATCGACCGCACCGGTGAGTTCCCCTCTGACCTGGCAAAAGAAATGGGCAAGCGGGGCTTTCGTGGACTACCTTACCCAACAGAATATGGAGGCAGTGGGGCGGGCTACGTTAGCTTTATTTTAGCGCTGGAACAAATCTGCCGGGCATCCGTGTCTGTGGGCGCTATCATGGCGGTCAATACCGTGCCGGAGGAAGGCATTTACCGCTTCGGGAATGAGGAACAGAAAAAACGGCTCCTCACGCCGCTGGCGCAAGGGAAATGGCTGGGCGGCATCGGCTTTACCGAGCCGGACACCGGCTCTGACCCGCGCCTGGTGAAAACGACGGCGCGCCGTAGCGGCAAGGGCTTTATTATTAACGGACAGAAAATGTTCATGTCGCTGGCGCCGGTGCTTAACGTGGTGCTTTTGTTCGCCCGTCGCGAGGGCGCGGAAGGACTCAACGCCTTTATCGTGGAGTCTAAAGAGAAGGGATTTGCCGTGCAGGAAATCCTGGAGACGATGGGCTTGAGGGGATTGGGTACTTCAATTGTAAATCTTGACGATGTTTACGTGCCGGAAGAGAATTTAATCGGCAAAGAGGGTCAGGGCTTCGATATATTGTTGGACGCTATAAGCGTAGAACGCATGAGCGTGGCAATGCAGGGGGTGGCGGCGGCACAGGCGGCTTTAGATTTATCAATCGACTACGCAAAGCAGCGGCAGGCGCAGGGCAAGCCCATTGCCCGGATGCAGGCCATCCAGCAGCAGCTGGCGGAAATGGCCTCCCGCATAGAGGCGGCGCGCTGGCTGGTCTACCGTACCGCCTTCATCCGCGATCAGGGGCAGAGCATCCAGTACGAATCATCCATGGCCAAGCTCTTTGCCTCGCAGACGGCGGTGGACGTTACCCGCATGGCTATGCAGATACACGGCGCTTACGGCACGATGAAGTCTTTGCCTGTTGAACGACTCTACCGCGACGCTAAGATGACGGAGATATATGTCGGCATCTCCGAGGTACACCGCAGTATTATTGCCGGCAGATTGCTGCGATAATACTATATTGCAAAACGGGATGTCTAAGAGGGGTGCAGACCCCTCTTTAAATAATATCCCCTCTCCAGCCAATTAGAAGAAGGGCTAGCACTTTGAACCGTGCAGGAGAGGGGCAAGGGGAGAGGCTTAGAATAATTTAAACGGGGATAAGCAGTGACGCAAAAACATTTTACTCTTTTAACAACATCCGGCACCGCCCGTGCTGGTGAGCTTCATACCTCCCATGGTAAAGTGCCAACGCCGGTGTTTCTCCCCGTCGGCAGCCAGGCAACCGTCAAGACCCTCACCCCCGACGATATTAAAACACTTGGCTTTGACATGCTGCTGTGTAATACCTACCACCTTTACCTCCGCCCCGGCATTGATGTCATTAAAAAGATGGGGGGACTGCACGAATTCATGGCCTGGGACGGCGCCATCCTGACCGACAGCGGCGGCTACCAGGTCTTTAGCCTCTCCCCCCTCTGTAAGATAACGGATGAAGGCGCAAAGTTCCGTTCGCACATCGACGGGAGCGAGCATTTTCTCACCCCGGAATTGGCGGTCGAATACCAGGAAGCTTTAGGCGCCGATATTATCATGGTGCTGGACGAGTGCACCGCCTACAGCGACAAAAAAGAGAAAGTCCGAAGGGCCATGGAAAGGACACATCGCTGGGCGGAAAGGTGCCTTAAAGCCCATAAAAGTAATAAGCAGGCGCTTTACGCCATTGTGCAGGGGGGCATGTTCCCCGATTTACGCCAGATTTCAGCGGAGTACCTGACCGGGCTGGATTTCCCCGGCTACGCCATCGGCGGCTTGAGTGTCGGCGAACCGAAAGAGATCACCCTGCCGCTGGTCGAACAGACGGCGGCGCTGTTGCCGGAGGGTAAGCCGCGCTATCTCATGGGGGTCGGCGCCCCGGAGGACCTTATCGAAGGGGTGGCGCGGGGCATCGACATTTTCGACTGCGCCCTGCCTACGCGCGTCGCCCGCAACGGCGCCCTCTTTACGCGGAAGGGACGTATCAACATACGCCGGGCTGCTTACAGCAAGTTGGACAAGCCTATCGACCCCTCATGTGACTGCTATACCTGCCGGACATTTTCCGCGGCTTATGTAAGTCACCTTTTCCGAAGCGAGGAGTTATTGGGGCTGCGGCTGGCAACAGTACACAACCTGCGCTTTATCGGCAACCTGATGAAGGATATAAGAAGTTCGATTCTTGACGGTTTTTTTAAAGCTTTTAAAGAGGACTTTTTAACTAACTACAAAACCACCAATGAGCAGATACGGGTGGAGCAAAAGGGGAAGTGGTTAAAGGGGAGGGGCAAAGAGGGGACTTGAGTTGAAAAAAAGCTGATTTTAGCCTAAACTTGCATACAGATATGATTGAAGAGGTGCACCATGGTTAAAGATAAGGACAAGAAGAAGAAAGAAAAGCATTTACCGCCGATAAGAGTTGGCGACAAATTTATCTGTCCCCATTGTAAGGCGGAACTACCTGTCAAACAGGACTGCCCGGCGTGCCGGCTGGACATAGACTGGACGAAGATTTAGTTGATTATCCCCCGTGGATAACAAATATAATATTTAGTTTATCGCCGTCTTTGAGTGGCCTGTTCATATCCTTGGGATAAACGCTTTCGCCGTTGATAAAATAGTCGTAGGAATGCATCAGGTTGCCGTCCCCATCCAGGAGCATTCTCTTTAAATCGGGGAACTGCCGCACTAGGTCGTGCAGGCACTCGCGGACGGTCTTGCCTTCCACTTTCATGTTCAGAACGTTGCCGGTATATCTGCCGAAAATCGACGATATTTCTACGTTTACGCTCATTTCTTTTTCACCCGTTTCGCTTTATTGCCGCAGACCTCGCAATTAGGGTCGCGGTTGATTTTAAACTCGTTGAATTTCATCCGTAGGGCATCGAAGTTCAGCAGCCTGTCGGTCAGCAGTTCGCCCAGACCCACGATATATTTAATGACCTCGGTAGCCTGGATACAGCCGATGACCGCCGGCGTTACGCCGATAACCGGGAATTTTTCCTTGGGGACGGAAGCGCCGTGATAGAGGCAGTTAAGACAGGCTGTCTTGCCCGGCAGGACGGTCATGGCCCTGCCCTCGAAGCCGTAGACGGCCCCGTGGAAGAACGGAATCCCCTTTTGTATCGCTGTCTTATTCAGTAAATAGCGGGTCGGCAGGTTGTCCATGGCATCAACGATTAAATCTGAATCACCGACCAGTCGGGATATATTGGCTTCGGTTATCGTCTCGGCGATGGTCTCGATTTTAACGCCCGGGTTGAATTTGCCCAGCTTGGCCGCCGCCGAATCCACCTTGCGCTTGCCGATGTTTTCTTCCCAGTGCAGCACCTGCCGGTTGAGATTGCTCAACTCTACCTTGTCATGGTCGGCTATGCGCAGGGTGCCGATGCCCGCGGCGGTGAGGTAAATAGCCACCGGCGAGCCCAATCCGCCGGCTCCGGCGAGGAAAACTTTAGCCTTTTTAAGCTTTTCCTGCCCCGCCTCCCCGAACCCGTATATCATTATCTGGCGGTCGTACCTTTGCAGTTCTTCTGCGGTAAACATAATCTTGCCTCGCTTGTTCAGATTATCTCGCTGTCCATCCATTCCAGGTAGTCGCGGCTGCCGCCGACGATGGGCAGGGCGATTATCTCCGGGATGCGGTAGCTGTGGATTTTCTTGACCGACTTAATGACCTCCGGCAGCAGCGATTCCCTGGTCTTGACGATGAGCAGGCTTTCATCAGTGTTATCCAGCTTATCTTTCCACCAGAAGTGAGAACTTACCGACGGTATGATGTTGACGCAGGCGGCTTCCCGCTTTTTGACTAGAGATTTGGCTATTTTCTGCGCCTCTTCCTGGTCTTTAGCCGTTATTAAAACAACGATATAGCTTTTCTGTTCCATATTATTAGCCGATTTCCAGCATGCGGTTGACGGGAATCAGGGCTTTGACGCGTATTTCTTCCGGTACTTTCACCTCCGGCGTCAGCGTTTCCAGGGAAGACAGGATTTTTTCCAGCGTGATTTTCTTCATGTTGGGGCATACTGCCTTGAGTGAGGCCGGGATGAATTTCTTGCCGGGGTTCTCCCTGGTAAGGCGGTGCACGATTTCAATCTCCGTGCCGACTATTAGTTCTTGCACGTCTTCACGGGCGGCGTAGCGTACCATGCCGCTGGTGCTCAAGGCTTCGTCAGCCAGCGCGATAACGTCCGGGCGGCATTCTGGGTGGACCACTACCTTGGCGCGGGGGAATTCCTGCTTGCGGCGGGTAATATCTTCCGGGAGGATTTTAACGTGGGTGGGGCAATAGCCCGGCCAGAGATGCATCGGCTTGCCTGTCTTTTTGATTATAAAGTCGCCGAGATACTGGTCGGGCACGAATAAAATTTCTTTATTATCAATGCTGTTGACGACTTTTACGCCGTTAGCGGAGGTACAGCAGTAATCGGACTCCGCTTTGACGGCGGCGGAGGAATTGATATAGGCGACGACGGTAGCATTCGGCAATTCTTTCTTTTTCTGTCGCAGTTGCTCCGCCGTAATCATGTCTGCCATGGGGCAGCCGGCGCCGGCATCCGGCAGCAGCACCGTCTTTTGGGGATTAAGAATGGAAGCTGTTTCCGCCATGAAATAGACGCCGCAGAAAACGATAACATCGGCCTTGGTTTTGGCAGCTTTCTGGCTAAGCTCCAGCGAGTCGCCGACGAAATCGGCGATATTCTGCACCTCTCCCCGCTGATAGTTGTGGGAGAGGATAACGGCATTACGCTGCTTTTTCAGCTTTAAAATTTGCTCGACCGTCGTATTAGCCATACATTCATTTTACCCTAAAAGTAATATTATTCACAGGGATATTCTTGCCGCGCCGGAGTATACTTTCATGCCGGCGGATTTTATTACCCTCACATCCATATCCGTATTGATTTTAGTGCCCTTATCACGAACAAAACCGATGACCGTCAGGCCGCATTTTTTACCGATTTCCAGTCCCTTATCGGTCACGGCGGTCTTGGTAGCGACTACCGGGATGCCGCAGCGGCAGATTTTCGTGACCATTTCCGATGCCATGCGGCCGGTAGAGACCAGAAACGTTTTTGAGCAATCGATTTTATTCAAGAGGGCGTAGCCGATAACCTTGTCCAGCGTGTTGTGCCGCCCTATGTCCTCCACCAAACAGATTGGGTCGGCTTTAGCGGAGAACAGGCCGGCGGCATGGACGCCTTCTGTTTCTCCGTAGAGCCCGGCGCTTTTAAAAAGGTTATTCATGGCTTTGAATATACTATCCTTGCTTATTGTCAGGTCGGATTTTATTTTTAGTAAACGAGATGTTTCAAAATAAGCAGAGCGGCCGCCGCCGGAAACGATGCGGTAGTTGGTCTTGGAAGCGTCGGCCAGAGTGTTCTCTTTATCCTTTAAGGTCACTTTAGCCTTATTATCCTTGATTTCTAACGATTCCAGTTCATCAATAGTGTTAATAAAGCCTTGCCCGAAAAGATAACCGACGACGAATTCCTTTTCCATGATAGGAGAGATGGAGGCTGTAGCTAGGTGTTTATCATTAACGTAAAGCGCCAACCCCTGCTCTAACACGACGCCGGTTTTTGCCGGAGATATTCTGCCGTCGGTAAGCTTCCAGCAGTCCATTTGCCTGGACGTTTTATTTAAAGAAGTCTTTAAATTCATATTCTTATTCGATTCTCTCCGGCCGACTGTACACAGTCATTGTTTTGCCCCGCACCAGCCCCGCTATGGTAATACCCGTTTTTTCCGCTATTTCAATGGCCAGGGTAGTGGGCACGCCCTTGGTAGCAATAATAGGTATGTTAGCGTTGACACATTTATAAATCATCTCTGAAGGCTGGCGGCCGGTGGAAGCGGCTAAAGTCCGGCTGAAATCAATGTCGTTGAGTAGGCCGTAGCCGATCACCTTATCCAGGGCGTGGTGCCGTCCCAGGTCTTCGGCGATGCAGACCGTCTTCTTACCGTCGAGGAAAAGCCCGGCGGAGTGGACCGCTTCGGTCTCTGCGAACACATCGGATTTCAAGATAGCTCTAACACAATTAAAAACATCGGCCGTTGTTACTATAAGAGAAGAGTCAACTTTATCTGCGGCCGTTTTGGCTATTATGATAGCAGCCAGCCTAACCTCGGCGGTGTTGTTTTGGATGGTTAAAGACTTAATATCGTTGGCACTGCGGATGATGCCCTGGGCAAAGAGATGGCCGTAAATGAACTCTTTTTCCAGCGCCGCCATAATCATAGCGGTAGCATAATGCTTGCCGTTGATGCGGATGGTCAAAGCCGTCTCTTTAATGATTCTTTCCGTAGAGACCATTGAACCGCCGTTTATATGAGTATAATCGACTGTTTTCAGGATTTTGCTGTTCATTTCATTGCTTTTTCTTTGTTATCTTGATAGCGTCGCCGGGTTTTACCCGTCCGCCGCGGATTACCTTAGCGAAAACCCCCTCCCGCGGCATGATGCAGTCGCCCACCAGCTTGCGGATAGCGCAGTCGGCGTGACATTCCTTGCCGATTTGCGTCATTTCAAGCACTACTTCTTTCCCGACATTCAATCTCGTGCCGATAGGCAGGGAAACGAGGTTGATATCTCTGGTAGTGATGTTTTCCGCGAAGTCGCCCGACTTCAATTCAATCCCTTTGCCGCGCATCTTATCTATGCTCTCCATCGCCAGCAGGCTTATCTGCCGGTGGGTGGTGCCGTCGGCGTGTGCGTCGCCGACCACCCCTAAGTTTTCCTGGATGACTATTTCATCAACCGGCGTTTTTACCGTGCCTTTTTTCTCGCTCGTGCAAACTGCTATTACGGATGGCATATTTTACCTTTCCTGTCTGATTATCGTGCCGCCGCCGATGACCGTATCTCCGTCATAAAAGACCACGGACTGACCGGGAGTGACGGCCATCTGCGGCTCGGCAAATTTTACATAAACAGTATTATTATCTCTTGCGCTGACAACCGCCTCGGCTTCCGGGTGGCGGTAGCGGACTTTGGCCGTTACTTTAACCGGATATTCCGGTGCGCTGCCGGATATCCAGTTCAGGCTATCGGCTGCCAGTTCATTGGTGTAGGTCTGGGCTTTAGTGCCGACGACGACGGCATTTTTAGCCGGCTCGATGGCGGTAACGTAGAGGGGTTCGTCGGCGGCAATACGCAGCCCCTTGCGCTGGCCGATGGTATAAAAAGCGATGCTTTCATGCTGGCCCAGCACGTTGCCTTTTACATCGAGTATGGGGCCGGCCGGGGGGAGTATTGAAACGTAGTCTTTCAGAAAGTCGGTGTAATCGTCCCCGCGTATAAAGCAGATTTCCTGGCTTTCAGGCCGGTCGGCGACGGGCAGCTTAAGCTCGGCGGCAATTCGTCGTACGTTTTCCTTGGTCAAATTGCCTATGGGGAAAAGGGTGCGGGCCAGATGCTCCTGCTTGAGTCGATATAGGAAATAGGACTGGTCTTTTTGCGGGTCTTTGCCTTTTTTCAGCAGGTAAATTCCCGTGGTTGCATCCTGCTCTGCACGGGCATAATGCCCCGTGGCTAAAAAGTCGGCCCCTTTTCCCCGGGCTTCTTCCCAGAGCACGCCGAATTTGACGTAGCGGTTGCACATGACACAGGGGTTGGGCGTATTGCCCATCGTATACTCGCGGCAAAAATCGTCGATGATGGTGCGGGTAAAGTAATCCCGTAAATCGATAACATAATGGGGGATCTCCAGGATAGAGGCTACTTTCCGGGCGTCCTCAACGGTGTCGGAGTCAGTCCCGTCCTGTCCTTCGCCGAGCACCGTGCCCAGCAGCATCGTCAGGCCGAAAACCTCGTGTCCTTCCTGCTTGAGCAAAGCGGCGGCCACGGAAGAATCGACGCCGCCGCTCATGGCAACGGCTACTTTCATAATGCAAACATTTCCTGCAGGTTTAAATCCCTCCGCCCTGGGAAAAATCCTTCTCAATTTCTTCAATCTGCTTTTGTATTTCATCGGGAGGGGTGCGTATGCCGCTCAAGCTTTCCAATTTCTTCAGGCGTTCTTCAAGCCGGTGATGGTCTTTAAGCACCAGCTTGAGCGCCTCGGCGACGGGGTCGGGTAATTTAGCGTGTTCCAGGTCCATGACTGGTTTTTCTTTCTTGGAAACAACTCTACCCGGTATGCCCACCACCGTAACGCCGGGGGGGGCGTCTTTAATGACTACCGAGCTGGCGCCGACCCTGACGCCGTCGCCAATGGTGATAGCGCCTAGAGCTATCGAGCCGGCGCCCATTTCGACGCCGTTGCCGAGAGTAGGGTGGCGCTTCTTTTTCTCCGTTGATGTGCCGCCTAGCACCACTCCCTGATAAAGCAAAACATCGTCGCCGATTTCAGCTGTCTCGCCGATAACGACGCCGGTGCCGTGGTCGATAAAAAAACGCCGGCCGATTTTAGCGCCGGGGTGTATCTCGATGCCGGTAAAAAAGCGGGCAATATTGGAAAAGAAGCGCGCCGGCAGTTTTAGGTGGTGGTTCCACAAAAAATGATTTACACGGTGCGCCCAGATAGCATGGAGGCCGGAATAGCAGAGTAAAATTTCCAGCATGCTCCGGGCGGCGGGGTCTTTATCACATGCTGTTTGTATATCTTCTCTCATCGACCTGAACACTTGCATCAACCTCTAAATCATCGCCGTCAACAATCGATTTCTATGATTCGCTATTCCAATTATACTCCATTTGAACAAGCAGCGGACTGGCTATAATGCTGGGGTAAGTTGACTAATTCAGTAAACATTTATTATTCTATCAATAATAGATATGACTGTCAACTTTGAAGTATGCCCGTTTATTGTGTAGAATAAGGCCGATGACAATGGAATTTCGTAAACTGCCTGGCGTTGATAAGATATTAACACATAAGCTGTTGGCTAAAGCGGTAAAAAGTTATCCGCACGACCTGCTGGTGAGTGTAATCAGGGAACAGCTGGAGGCGGAACGGGCTAACATCGCCGGGAGTAAAGCAGGAGCGTCTCTCGATGAAATAGCGAAAACCGCGCTGAACCGGCTTGAAGCTATGCTAAAGCCGAGTCTGCGGCGGGTAATCAACGCCGCCGGGGTAATTTTACATACCAACCTCGGGCGGGCGCCGATGAGTCGGGAGGCGCTGGCGGCCATGGAGGAAGCTGGTCGCGGCTATACCAATCTGGAAATCGATATGGAAAGCGGCGGCCGCGGCTCACGCCATGTTCACGTGGAAAGCCTGTTATGTCGTTTGACCGGCGCCGGGGCGGCAATAGTCGTTAATAATAACGCGGCGGCGGTTCTTTTAGGACTGACGGCGCTGGCGCGCCGCAAGAAAGTAATCGTATCCCGGGGCCAGGCGGTGGAAATCGGCGGGGGCTTCCGCATCCCCGACGTCTTGCGGCAGAGCGGCGCTAAACTTATCGAGGTAGGGACGACTAACTGCACCTATGCTCAAGACTTTGAACAGGCAATTGATGAGCAAACGGCAGCCTTGATGCGGGTGCATTCCAGCAACTTCCGGCTGGTGGGCTTTACCAGTGAAGTAACGCTGGAAGAACTGGTGGAAATAGAGAAAAGGCATAACCTGATGGTTTTCGACGACCTGGGAAGCGGGAGCCTGCTGGACACGGCGGCCTTCGGATTGGCGCCGGAGCCGATGGTCCAGCAGAGCGTCAAGGCGGGCGCAACGTTGACTTTCTTTTCCGGCGATAAGCTGCTGGGCGGGCCGCAGGCAGGCATTATCGTCGGGGAAAAGCAATATATAGATAAACTCAAAAAACACCCGCTGGCAAGGGCGATGCGCATCGATAAAACGCGGCTGGCCGGACTGGCGGTAACGCTAATACATTACCTCAAGGGGGAGGCAACTTTAAAAATTCCGGTCTGGCAGATGATAGCCGCGCCGCTGCAGGGAATAGAAAAACGCGCTCAAACCTGGGCAAAGGCTTTGGGCGACGATGCTAAAGTAGTTGACGGAGAGACGATGATAGGCGGCGGCAGCCTGCCCGGGGGCAGCTTACCTACCAAGCTGGTGGCTATCGGTGGGGGGAGTAAAAAGGTGCAGTCCGTCAGCCGCAAGTTGCGTCTTAGAGAAGTGCCGGTTATCGGGCGGATTGATAAAGATGTGTTGCTCCTCGACCCGCGTACGGTACAGCCGCAAGAGGATGAGTTAGTAATAAATGCACTAAGCAGTATAAGAGAATCACAAGATAAAAATCAAAACTCGAATATTAAAAGTCAAAGACATAGATAGAAATGGACAAACTGGTTCGGAAAATAAAAGCAAAAGCCAGAGAAACGTCATTTACCGGCGTTGTCTCGATATACGAGAAAAAGAAAGAATTATATAGTGAAGCGTTCGGGTATGCGGACATCGCCAATAAGAGGAAAAACAATGTAAAAACAAAGTTCGCGATAGCTTCCGGGGCTAAATTTTTTACTGCCTTGGGTATCGGCGCGTTGATCGATGAAAGAAAACTATCATTGGATAGCACGGTCAGCGATATTTTCCGTAAAGACTTCACTTATATAGATTCACGGGCTACAATTGCCCAGCTGTTGACACACTCCTCCGGCATATATGATTACTATGATGAGGAATGGGATATTGACTTCGAAAATTACTACGTTGATATACCGTGGTACAAACTGGAAACGCCTTCCGATTATCTACCGCTCTTTGAAAAAAAACAGCCCAAATTTATCCCTGGTGAGCGTTTCTCTTATTCCAACGGAGGATTTATCTTTTTAGGCGTGATTATCGAACATGTGACCGGGCAGCTATATCGCGACTACATACACACACACGTATTTGTCCCGGCGGGTATGGATGATTCCGGGTATTATGCCTTCAATCGGTTGCCAGAAAATACCGCCTACGGATATAAAAAAAGCAATAACGGCATCTATGTAACTAATAATTATAATCTCCCTATCAGGGGCGGGTCTGATGGAGGAGCGTATACAACGGCAGGCAACCTTTTTACTTTCTGGGGAGCTTTATTCAGTAATAGAATCCTTTCAAAGAAACTCACCAGAGCGTTTCTATCTCCTCATATTATCGTAGATGAGCCGGTAGAGTATGGCTACGGAGTATATATTTCCAGATATAGCGGCAAGGATATGTTTTTTATTGTTGGCGGTGATGCCGGCGTAGGTTTCGATTCCCGGTATATACCGGAAAGTGATTTACAGATAACCATTATCTCCAACCTTACAGATGGAGAAGAAAAAATCAGAGATGTAATATATTCTCAAGACCATCTTTAAAAAACGTTATTTGTAAAAGGAGAGTGCTCTCATGAATGAAAAAGAGATAGTCCTCCGCTACGGCTTTAATCCCCACCAGAAACCCGCCCGTATATATACGAAAAAGGGGACTCTGCCTTTTAGAGTCCTGAACGGCGCCCCGGGCTATATCAATATGCTGGACGCATTAAACTCCTGGCAGCTGGTAAAGGAGCTTAAACAGGCGCTCAACCTGCCCGCCGCGGCTTCCTTCAAACACGTCAGCCCTGCTGGCGCGGCTGTAGGTATACCGCTTACCGATACTTTAAAGAAAGCCTATTTCGTCGACGACATGGAACAATCGCCGCTGATGGCCGCCTATGCCCGGGCGCGCGGTGCCGACCGCGTTTCTTCCTACGGCGACTTCGCGGCTTTGAGCGATACCGTCGATGTTGCCACCGCGAAGCTGATAAACAGGGAAGTCTCCGACGGCGTTATCGCGCCCGGCTATGAAAAAGGGGCTTTAGATATTCTTAAAGCTAAAAAAGGCAACAAATACCTGATAATCGAAATTGATGCCGGTTACGTGCCGGAAGAAACGGAAACTCGTGAGGTCTTCGGCATTCAATTCGAGCAGGAGCGTAACAACGCCGCCGTAACTGCCGAAATGCTGAAAAACATCGTTACGAAAAAGAAAGACATTCCTGCCGGCGCAGTACGCGACCTCATCGTGACCACCGCCGCTATAAAATATACGCAGTCGAACACCATCGGCTTCGGCGCGGATGGGCAGGCTATCGGCATCGGGGCGGGACAGCAGTCCCGCATTCACTGCACCAGGCTGGCCGCGGAGAAAGCCGACCGCTGGTTTTTGCGGCAACACCCCACCGTTCTGGGTATTAAATTTAAAAAAGGCGTGGCGCGGGCGGAAAAGAATAACGCCATCGACCTGTATTTGCAGGAAAGGCTGAACAGCTTCGAGAAAGAAAATCTGAAAGCCGCCATGCAAAAAGTGCCGCCGCAGCTTACTTACGAGCAAAAAAAGGAGTGGTCGGGCAGGCTCAAGGGAGTGTCTCTTTCCTCCGACGGCATGATACCCTTCCGTGATACCATCGACCGCGCGTACGAGAGCGGCGTGGCTTATGTCTTACAGCCCGGCGGCTCGATACGCGACGGGGACGTGATTAAAGCCTGTGACGCTTACGGCATGGTGATGGCTTTTTCCGGCATCAGGCTGTTCCATCATTAAATAAGAATTGTCATTGCGAGGAGCGAAGCGACGTGGCAATCTCAATGACTAATTTATTACAATGATAGAGATTGCCGCGCCTCCCGACTGTGGTCAGGATGGCTCGCAATGACAGTGGAGAGAATTATGTTCGTATTAGGTACCGCCGGCCATATCGACCACGGTAAATCGGTGCTGGTGCAGGCGCTGACCGGCATCGACCCCGACCGCCTGCGTGAGGAAAAAGAGCGGGGCATGACCATCGACCTTGGCTTTGCCTGGCTCAAGCTCCCCGGCGGTCGCGAGGTGGGTATTGTCGATGTGCCGGGCCACGAGCGCTTTGTCAAGAACATGCTGGCGGGGGTCGGTGGCATCGACCTCGCTTTACTTATCGTCGCCGCCAATGAAGGCGTCATGCCGCAGACTAAAGAGCACCTCGCCATCCTCGACTTAATCGGGGTAAAGCGGGGGGTGGTCGCTATCACCAAGAAAGACCTGGTTGACGATGAGCTTTTAACGCTGGTGCGCATGGAGGTTGAGGAACTTATCGCCCCGACGACCATTGCCGGGGCGCCAATTATAGATGTTTCCGCATTAACCGGAGAGGGTCTCCCTGAACTCTTGAGCGCCATCGATGCGCAGCTGGATAAAACGGAGTCGAAAAAAGACCTGGGACGTCCCCGCCTCCCCATCGACAGGATTTTCACCATCGCCGGTTCCGGCACGGTAGTTACCGGCACGCTAATCGACGGCACTTTATCAGTAGGGCAGGAGGTTGAAATCGTCCCCTCCGGCCTGAAATCGAGAATCCGCGGACTGCAGACGCACAAATCTAAAGTGGAGACCGCCGGCCAGGGCAGCCGGGTGGCGGCCAACCTCGTGGGCGTGAACACCGCACAACTGGCGCGGGGGGACATAGTTACGCTGTCCGGCTGGCTGAAACCGACAAGACTGGTAACGGTAAATCTCAAGTTAATTTCATATC
>MGMR01000043.1:0-281 GCA_001796495.1 Chloroflexi bacterium RBG_13_51_18 | reverse complement strand
AGACGCTGGGGGGCGGGGGCATCGTCGAAGCGCACGCCAAACGACTCCGCCGTCATCGACCGGAGATAATTAACAACCTCGCGGCCAGGGAGGGCGGAACGACCGAAGAGATGGTCATGGCGCTGCTGGAGACGAAGCAGCCGCTGGAACTGTCCGCGCTGGCAGCGCAGGGCAATGTTACAAAAGATGACGCCCTCGCCGCGGTAGCGTCGCTCATCGAAGACGGGCGGATTATCGGGCTGGGAGAGGGCGAACATCGACTGCTTTTAACGGCCGGGGGC
>MGMR01000042.1 GCA_001796495.1 Chloroflexi bacterium RBG_13_51_18 | reverse complement strand
CACGTAGCTTCTTATCCCTTCCTCGATATCAATACCGGCTTCCCAGCCTAACTCCCGGTTCTGTCGCTCAATTTCCGATTTATCCGGGATTTCCCCCCCGTAATCATCAACTCTGGTAGTATCATATTCTACGGTAATCTGATTATCAACGGTTTTACGGACTATTTCCGCCAGTTCCTTGACGCTTACCGACCTTTTATTGACGATAGTATAGACTTTATTTTCAGCTACGGTGGCCAGGGCGGCAACCGTGCCTGCAGCTATATCTTCAACATGGATGAAATTCCTTTTCTGTTCGCCCGTGCCGTGAATTATTAAGTTTTCCCCGTTGAGTGCTTTTTTCACAAAGAGGGCAACGACATCGTCGCCGCGGTTGCGGGGCCCGTAGGCCGTCCCGTATCTAAGGATAGTGTACGGGAGGGAGTAAAGCGTTTGGTAGTTCTTGCACAGCAGCTCGGAGGCAGCTTTGGAAGTGGTATATAAATGGCCTCTTTCATCATAAGCATATACCGTGGAAGCCAGGATAAATCGTTTTACCTTCTGTTTCCGGCATTCTTCCAGGAGATAGGCCGTCCCCATGATGTTGTATTTGATGGTTAATAGCGGATTGTCTTTGACCAGGTTGATATCGGAGAAAGCGGCAACATGGCAAACGATTTCCATGCCTTGCAGGCTTTTCCTGACATCTTTTTCCGAGGTTATATCGCCTTTAATAAATTCAACGTCCTGGCGATGCGACGGCTTTTTAATATCCAGGACTCTTACCCTGTGTCCCGCCTCGATGAGCTTGTCGACAACGTGGCTGCCGATAAAGCCGCTGCCGCCGGTTACCAGAATGTTCATTGCAGCACTCTCTTTAAAGAATCCACGATATAGTCCACCTCGGCTTTAGATAGTCCCAGGTACACGGGCAAACAGATATGCTTTTTAGCCACGTATTCCGTTTGCGGGAAGGTATCTTTAGGGTCGTTAGCAACTGTTTGGGGGTACTTTTTAAAGGCCGGCTGGCTGTGGCACGGGTGCGAATATACCTCGCCGGTTAGAGATACGGAATACTTCTCTTGAAGCTTCTTTTTTAATGTGTCCCGTTCTATATTAGCATCCAGAAAGACTATGTATTTGTAATATGAGGACTTTACGTTTGCCGGTATTTTCACCTTGCTAATACCCTTGACGCCCTCCAGTTTTTTATCATACCACCCGGCGATTTTCCTTCTCTCCGCCAGGATTTTCCCGGCTTTTTTCATCTGCTGGATGCCCAGCACGGCGTGCAATTCGCTGAAACGCCAGTTATATCCTATTTCAACGTGTTTGTTGGGGTTATCTGCCGCCCTTCCGTGGTCCCTTAACGATATAGCTTTCTCATAGATGTCTTTGTCATTGGTGGTAATCATCCCGCCTTCCGCCGTTACCAGCACCTTGGTAGGATAAAAAGAAAATGAACCCGCTAACCCCAGCGTCCCCGCCTGTTTCCCGTCGATAGTCGCGCCGTGAGCATGGGCGGCATCCTCGATGAGTACTATCCCGTTCTTATCGCATATTTCTTTTATCTCGTTGAACGCCGGGGAGATTATACCGCCGATATGCACCAGCATAACCGCCCTGGTATCCGGGCGAAGCTTTTTCTTTAAATCCTTGGGGTCGAGTTGCAGGTTTTCTCTCTCACAATCGGCAAAGATTACCCTGCCGCCGGCATGCACCACCGATGCCGGACTGGCCATCATGGTGTTAGACGGCATGATTACCGTTTTGCCGGCGATGCCGATAGCCCGCAGGATAATTTCAAGGGAACTGGTGCCGCTATTGGTCGCGATGGCGTATTTAGCTCCGGTAAAAGCAGCAAAAGCTTTCTCGAATTCAGCCACCTTTTCTCCCATAGTAAGGTAGCCGCTCTTCAGGACGGCCTTAATGCCTTCCTGGATGGATTTAATTTCTTCTTCGGTATAGTCCAGCCTCAATATCGGTATTTTCATACTTATATCTTCTTACTTGCTATTAATTCTACACCCTTTTCTTTTCCCCGGCCGGGGTATCGTTCAAGGCCCAGAACTGGCTGATCAGCGCTGGGTCGAGATTCCCGTTGACAATCATTTCCTGGCTCTGGTGATAGAAGTACTCCCAGTGCTCCTTATTAACGGTTTTCCCGGCTTTTTCCAGGTCTTTCCAGAGCTTCGTGCCGTAATAGGGCGCCAGCACGCTAAGACTATAATAATCGGCTTCCAACTCCCGGGCAAATTCAATCGTCTGCTTGAGGTCCTCGTTGGTCTCCTGCGGGAACCCGGTCATAAAATAAACCGTCAGCGGCAGGCCTGCCTCTTTTATCCAGTTAACCGCCTGGCGGACCTGCTCTTTGGTCTCACCCTTGTTTATCGCTTTCAATACGCGGTTGCTGCCCGACTCCACCCCTATTTTTATCCTGATGCACCCGGCCTTCTTCATCAGGTTAATCAGCTCTTTATCCAGGCAGTCGGCCCTGGTATCGCAGAGCCAGTCGATATTCAAAGACCGGTCTATAATCTGCTGGCATATTTCTTTGGCGCGGTTTTTCTTCATCGTAAACGTGTCATCCGCAAAATGGATGGTTGAGCTTTGATAATTTTTCTTAAGGTATTCCAGTTCACCGATGACATTAGCGACTGACCTGAATCTGGCGGTCCTGTGCCACAAGGCAGGGCTGCCGCAGTAGGCACAGCTGAAGGGGCATCCCCGCCCGGTTATGATATGACCGACATCCAGGTACTTGGTGTCGTTCAGGAACGAATCCCGGCTGGGATAGGGCAGCACATCCAGGTCTTTAATAAAAGGCCGGTCTTCATTGTGTATTATGCGGCCGTTCTTCTTGTAGGAAAGCCCCTTGATGGTCTCATCGGCTTTATTTTCCGCCAGTTCCAGAAAGGCAAATTCCCCTTCACCCCGTACAACGTAATCGAATTCCTTTTCGGCGATAGTGCCTTCGGGGTCGAGAGTGGGGTGCGCGCCGCCTGCCACTATCCTGATATCTTTGTTAATCGACCGGGCAATACCGGCGACTATCTTCGCTGCTTTAAAGTTGGCCGTCATCATGGCTATGCCGACAAAATCGGGAGCGAAACCGGCAATCTTATCCCTGATTTCCACCTCCCAGAGGGGGTCGGAAACATTTTGCAGGATGGCTTTATAAGATTGATAGTTGTCAAAAAGTTGTTTCTGGTTGAGGTACTCCGATGTATCCAGATAGTCGGCGTTATAGACCGTCGCCTGGTGCCCGTGCTGCTGCAAAACGGCACAAATATAGGCGATGCCCAGGTGCAGTCCGTTATAATGGCTGCCCAGCAAACGGTAAAAAGGAGGCGCGATTAATAATACTTTGCTCATGTAATATCCCTTATCCTATTCAGGCGTAGTTATCATCCCTTTGTATAGTTCTTCTACTTTATCCATCTCTTTTTCGTATTCGGCTCTATCCTCAATCAGCTTTCTATTTATTTTACCAAATTTTGTTCCGGTCTCACTATTCTTGAGTAAATATACTATTTTTTCTGCCAGGGATTGATGGTCGTCCTGCGGCACGATGAACCCGTTTTCGCCGTCGGTTACCCACTCGCGGTTGGCGGGCAAATCGGTAACCACGGGGGCCAACTCGCAGGCCATCGCTTCCTGCAGGCTTAACGACGTGCTGTCGCTCCGTGATGTGGAGACGTAGATATCCGACGAAGCCAGATAGCCCGGTAGTTCATCGTGCAGCACATAGCCTATAAAACTAACGTTTTTTATTGCACCCAGATTAGTGGCCAGGTTTTCCAGGTAGGCTCGCTGCACGCCGTCGCCGGCGATGATGAAGCGCGCTTGAGGCGCCTGTTTCAGCACCAGGGGTATAGCTTTCACCAGCATTTCCACATTATAAAGAGGCCTCAAGTGCCGGATGCATATTATGGCGGGAAGACTAACTATACCCAGCCTGTTTTTCAGGGCTTCGTCCGCCCGCTGTGGACTGAACTTGACCGTATCGATGCCGTTATAGATTTTCGATATCTTATCGGGGCCTGTGCCCAGCGCCAGTAGTCCTTTCCGCACTTCCTCGGAGTCGCAAATTACCCTCTCCGCCTGCTTAAGCACGAATTTTGCGACGATTTTCCAGATGAAATTCCGCCGCGGGAATATCAGCACATCCGAGCCCCAGGCGGTAACGACGAACGGATGAAAGCCGCTGCAGGCCGCCAACAGGCCGTTATCGATGATGAAGTGGGCATCTATTACATCCGGCTTAATTTCCTTGACCAGCCGGCGAACCCTGAAATTCCACTGCAGGAAACTGAAATACCGGGTTACGGGCCAAATGAAGGGGGCGAACCTCTTGAGCAGGTGAATACGGATGTTTTCATGATAGCCGGGCCGCGTTTTCCAGTAGATGAGGTGGACTTCATGGCCTTTGGCGGCGAAGTAGTTGAGCCACCTCTGGGTGTGGATGCTGGAGCCGTCGGCGATATAGCAGATTCTCATAGCTAACGTTGATTATATATTACTCTAGCTTTGAGAGATATACAAACATAACGGGGGGGCGATTTTGTTAAAAACCATTCTTAGAGACAACGAACCGTAACTGTTTGGCTTATATTCTCTAATGATGTTATGTAAAGTTGGCTATTGGGAAAAGGGGATATTTCCCAGATGATTTAAACGTTCAAATCGCGCGGTACGGCGCGGCATTTTTCCGCGGAGATGATGGCCATGATGGACCCAAGAGCGCGTTCGACTTCATCATGGGGGTTGGCTACTATATAGTCGAACATGGAGATAGTGTCCAACTCCTTGGCGGCGGTCTTCAGGCGCAGTTCCAGCTCCGCCGGCGACTCCGTGCGGCGGTTGTGAAGTCGTTTCTCCAGCTCATCCAGGGTTGAAGTAACCAGGAAGATGAGCACTGCACCGGGCACCTTTTTACTGATGGTGGCGGCGCCTTGCACGTCTATTTTTACAATGACGTCCTTACCGCTCCGCAGGGCTTT
>MGMR01000041.1 GCA_001796495.1 Chloroflexi bacterium RBG_13_51_18 | reverse complement strand
TCCGAGACCATGTTTATCAGGAACCGGACATTCATGCCAGCCTGCTTCGCCCTGTAAAGTGCCAGGCAGCCGTCCTTGCCGCCGCTCCATGATGAAAATGCCTTGACCATAATATCTTCCTTATTATTTAAGATGGGACACGTCGTTGAGGGATAGTAAAATTGCTGTCTGCGGATATACTTCCATAACGCTTAATGAAGCCCTGTCGACACGCAACTGCTGCCAGTGTGTGATGTCTATCCCAAGTAAATTGCAGATTAATAGACGTAGCGGGCCTCCGTGAGAGACGATAGCCACGGTATCTCTGGTTTTAACGTTTTCCAGTTTTTGCATAAAGCTTTTTACCCGGTTGTTGAGCTGTCCCAGTGTTTCGCCGCCGGGGAAAGCAACCGTCTTCCAGCTCGCCAGTTCCTGGGCTAATGCCGGGTAATGGTATTCTATCTCTTTAAAGGTAAGACCTTCGACAAAGCCGAAATTACATTCACGGAGTTCATCGCAGGCGACGACATTAGCCTTGTGCCCGGCGGCGATAATATCCGCGGTAGCGCTGGCGCGGCTCAACGTGCTGGTATAAACGGCGGTAATTTTTTCCAACGCCAGGCGGGTGCGCAGCTGCCCGGCCTGCTTGATGCCGATGTTACTCAAGGGAATGTCCGTCTGTCCCCAGAACCGGTCATTTTTGTGCAGTTTGGTTATGCCGTGCCTTATCAACAGCAGTTTTGCCATTATCGACTCCTCATTCTTCTTCACCGGCGCTTTTACGCAGCCATAACTGGGGAAAAGTTGATGTAATCTTTTTCAGCGACTCCAGTTTTTTCTTTATATTATCGGGCGTTGAATTATCCGCCATTAGCTTCTTTAAAAGCGACTGGTCGAATCCCAGTACCTTTTCCCACAGCCCCTCCGGGTCTAGTATAGCCATAACCTCATCGCCATTGAATCCCGTCCTCTCCGTGAGTTTGTAGGTGATTTCATATTGACTGCCGTAGACGCGGTTCAGTCCCGCCGCCTGGCAGTAATCGATAATCGCTTGCCTTGTTTCTTCAAGCTCGGTCTCCAGCTCTTTAATATTCGCCTGTAATACGGCATAGCGCTCCACGGCATCGGCGGCGGCGATACCGGGCAAAGGCTCCTGGCGGTCCGGTAGCGCTTCTGTCTTAATATACCGGTGGCGGTAGTATGGGCAATGTTCCGGGAAATCACAGGGGCAAAATTCGTGTTCCGTGGCGGGGAAATTCCCGCGGTTTATGTTATCCGCTACCTCCAGCACCATCTGCCTGACCTCATCAATGCGGTCCTTGTCCCGTGGCGGGCAGCTGCAGGCGGTATTCGACCGCAAATGATACAGCGTAAGCTTTTCCACGGGGAGGTTCCAGGTCTGCTCGGCGGCCATTTGATAGATCGTAAGCTGAAGGTCGTTATCCAGGTAATCTGCGGTAAAAAGCTCCTGGTTCGTCTTGTAGTCGATGATAGAGAGCCCGCCGCTGTCCAGCTTGTCTACATGGTCGATGAATCCCCTCAGTTTTATGCCATCGATATCCAGGTAAAAGCTGCGTTCCAGCGCTACCGGCAGGCGGAAATCGGCGGCATGAATCTCCCAGAAGCGCTTTAAAATGTCTTTGCCGTAGTCCTTATACCTGGCTTCTTCTTCCGGCGATTCATATCCCCGGGACAGCCAGTTCTGCTCATAGAATTGAAGCAGTTCTTCGAATGACGGAGGTGTGGGGGTAGGCACTTTAAAGAAGCGTTCCACGCACGAGTGCATGGTAGTGCCGAAGCTGAAATACCACTTTTCTTTGGTTTTCAGGCCGTCAATATACTGCAGCTTATAGCACCAGGGACAATGCTGGTAAAGAGAAATCTGGGTAAAGCTAAGAGGTCTGATTATTATCCTCCAGTTGTTACGGCGGCTCGAGCAGCCGGGCAGCCGGCGGGCACCGGTATGTTAATAATCACCGAAATTACTATTTAAGCGCTTTGATAAAATCGTCCAGTGTTAAGGCGGCGAGGGTGTTGGTCTGTAGGGTGCCGCGGGACCCCAGCTCTATAGCCACCTTGGAAATTACTTCATTGTTTGGCGCTTCCAGGATATTAATGAAGTCGTACTGTCCCAGGGTAACGTACTGGGCGATGATTTTAACGCCCATTGCTTCGACTTCTTTATTTACCTCTTTAATCCTGTGGGGATTTGCTTTAACCGTTTTTCGGCCTTCATCGGTCAAACTGCTCATCATAATATATAGCGACATTTTTCCCTCCTCCGTGTGGTAGAGTGCTGCTTGTTTTCCGGCGCCCCGGCTGCTCTCGTTTATTCTGTACTATTGATATATATCTGGATTATATGATGTAATATCAATTTTGTCCATAGGTTCAGCAGCCAATTAATAGGTCTGCGGTATCCCCGGGTAGCGGACGAGCAGGTAAAAAGTGGTATAATGTTAATAGCAGGGGGGCAGATAATGGATGATATTATCAACGAAGCTTACGGGATAGTCCAGTGCAAGGAATGCCCCTGGTATAAAGCCTGCGTGGTGCCGATGAAATTCACCACCGAAGATATAAGGCGTCAGCTGGAACAGGCGGCGCCCGGGGCCAATGCCCCCGACCAAATAGACCCGGTAACGCAGAACCTGCTATCCAGCATGGCTACGGCGGCGCAGAACTCGCTGCTGGAAGGCTGCCCCGTGTTTATCCAGAGGTTGCGGTCAAGCCCCGGACTTGCCCAGCAGCTAAAACAGCTGATGCTGAACTGGGGCTCCGAAGAAAAATCAGGGCAGTAATAATATCAGATATCAAGATTCCAGGTTTATAGTTTCAGGGCTTTTCTTTCTTCTTTAGTCAGGCTCTTTTTAAAGGCTGCCAGCTTTTGCTGGCCTTTTTCTGTGGCATTAGCTTTTCCGTCGGCTACCTCGACATAGCCCATCAGTTCAAGTTCCCCCACAAGCACCGCGATGATATTTTGTCCTAATATCGGGTAGATATTATTTATCTCATCCGTTGAAAACTCGCCGAGTATATTATCCACGGGAATGCCCGGTCTAATGATGATTTTATTCAGAATGGACATCCCCCTCCGGTAGTAGGGCAGTGAGTCGCCTTTATCAGCGAGATCGAAGGCTTCTACCTTAAAGCGCGCCAGCGTGTGTTTATCGCCGCACACCAGAGAAAACGCCCGTTTTTCCGTGCCTTGGCCGATGTTGTATTTGCCGCCCGGCGGCGTATCGAAGAGCGTTTCATCGGCGATGAATTTATAGTCTTCCTCCGGCCTTTCCGGGGTGGGGCGGAAGCCGACGCCGTCGTATTTTTTACAGGCTGGGTCGTAAATACTCAAGGGGGAGTGCCAGAAAGGGAAATAGCTGCCGGGAGGCTCGCCTTCCTTGTGCCTGCCGCCAGACGCCAGCAGGTCGTTAAAAGCCCGCCCTAGCACGGGAGCCATAGACGGGCAGACCCTGCCGGTAATCGTTTCGCCGTCGTAAATGATTTCCTCGCCTATCTTATAGCGGAAATGGCAAGGATATTTTTTCTCGTCCTTGTCAAAACCGATGACCGTAGCTTTTACTTTAAACATCTTTATTCCCTTTTTATAGAAATCAAGAAATCGCAGAAGACGCCAAGGCTTTGAGTCGGTTATAGCTGGCGGACGGGTCCGGCTGCCTGAAAATAGCGCTGCCTACGCAGATAACATCAACGCCGCTGCGGGCAATTTTACTGATATTTTTTTCTTTGATGCCGCCATCGATGCCGATTTCCATTTGAGGGTAGGCCCGGCGGAACTCGACTATTTTATCCAGCACCTCGGGGATGAATTCAGCGCCGTAAAAACCCGGGTTGACGGAAAGGAAAAGCACGCTATCCACCTGCTTGACCAGTGCCGTGATGGCTTTAAGAGGGGTCTCCGGGTTGACCGCCAGCCCCGCTTGCATCCCCAGCTTCCTGATAGCGAGTATTGTTTTTTCCGGAGTTGGTGTAGCTTCAAAGTGAAAAACGATTTTCTGTGCCCCGGCTTTTTTGAAATCATTGATGCAATCTTCCGGGCGCAGCACCATGAGATGCGCCTCCCACTGCAGTTTAATTTTTAACCCGGCAATGTCCTCACAGGAGACACTTTTCGACGGCACGAATTGCTCGTCCATAATATCGATCTGCGCACAGTCCGTAAATGACTCTGCCAGGCGCACCATTTTTCCCAGCTCGGCGGGGTCTCTGGTGAGGATGGCCGGCAAAATACGTATGCTTTTACCCATGCTGCCTCCTGCAGGAATATCTGACCGGGATTGATGAAAGCGAGCAGTACTCTGCCGCTATTTTAGATTTGAATGAAACCCGATGTCAAGGAAAGCAGGGCGGCTTTACCGAGAACCGGATAACGCTTGCAGGGGAAATTCTTTATAGAAAATTAACCCTACCTTTATGGATTATTTATAGTCTTTACAGGGCAATTTATACTCTTGTGCCAGAATTATAGTGTAATCCGATGTTTCTTGCTTACAGGAACTGGGGAACACTATGAAAATAGCAATAAGCTTCATCTGCGGTGTCGTTATCTGTTTCATGATACTATACGGCGTAAAGCCGGTATTGCCCGCCTTCGCGGAAACCACCGAGCCGGTCGACGAGTCTGAAAACGTTACGCAGAGCCTGACCGGTCTGCTTCCGGATATTGAGAAAATATACCGCGAAGCTTTAACGGCGCCTTTCATCGCAGCCGAGAGTAAAATCTACGACGAAGATATCGCCGGTTTCTACCGCACCCTTATGGAAAAAACCGGCCTGACCGACCCCAACAGCAACTAGCCATTCAATTTCCCTCAAAAAATAGCGGGGGTCGAAAAAAACGACCCCCGCTGAAATCCAACTGGTACCGGACTCAACTCACTCGCGGTAAATTACCGTACCGGGCGTCTGCGTAGCAGATCTGGCCTCAGTTAACTACGAGCCAAGTCCGTTTTCTGCTTGCCCCACTACATGGTAGGGCCCCAACTGTCCACCTGCCATACTCCGTAAAGCTCGTGAAGTCTCATAGAGCACCTCCCGAAGCATTATTCATGTTGATCATGAACTTCTGCCTAAATCTTAACACGGAATTCGCCGATTGTCAAGGCTAAATGTATACCCGACCGTCTGTGAAAAAGTACCCCTATAGCCTATTGACAGCATTAAAATTACAGATGTTCATCCTTCAGTAAATATGTTATTACTGAATCTAAGATAAGTTATCCGCGCGTTACATCACGTTCCCGCCGGAAACATGGATCAACTGCCCTGTAATGTAATTGGTCGCTTCTGATGCCATGATGACGGTGATGTTTGCTATGTCGGCTGGGGTACCCATCCTGCCAAGGGGGAAAGCCGCCAGCATTGCCTCACGCATTTTATTATACTGTTCGGGGGGGGGAGGGGGTGCACCTTCCCTTAGAACGGCCCCGAAATTGGTCGGCGCCGGGCCGGGGGCGATGCAGTTGCAGCGTATGCCGTTCTTACCTTCCTGGTAAGCCATCTGCCTGGTAAACAGGTCGATAGCGTACTTGGATATGGCGTACATCCCCACGCCAAAAGAATATTGGTGAGTGCTGCCGGAACCTATATTAACAATAGCACCGTGCTTCTGTTTTCTCATGTGGGGAAGAACAGCCCGTGTGACATACATGGTACCGAAAAGGTTAAGGTCCATCTGCTTGGACCAGGTTTCATATCTCTGCTCATCCAGGGGAACGTTATCTTTATGCAGTATGGCTCCTGCAACATTGCAGAGGATATTGATTATTTTGTATTCGTTAATGACATTTTCAACCATGGCGTCGACTTCAGGTTTTTTGGTGATATCCGCCCGGATAGCGATAGACTTACTGCCGAGTTTCATGACCGCTTCGGCCGTTTTCTTTGCATCTTCCTCATTGATATCGGTCACCGCGACTGCTTCACAGCCTTCTTTAGCCAGAACAAGCGCTATTTCTCTGCCAAAACCAATCTGGCTGCCGGCACCGGTAACCAGCGCTACTTTCCCTTTAAAACCGAGATCCATGTTACCTCCTCAATTTTTGGGAACAACTAAAACTGTATCAAATGAGCTTAGTCTAGTACCGATCCCCCGGAAACGTGCAGTATCTGGCCGGTAATGTAACTTGAGAGGTCGGACGCGAAGAAGGCCGTGGCATTGGCGATATCGGATTGTGTGGCGCCTCTACCCATAGGTATCGTCTTGGCCAGCATGTCTATCATCCCTTTTTTATCCGGGCCGGGTATGAAATTGGTTGGGGCGGGACCGGGGGCGACGCAATTACAGCGTATGCCGTTTTTCGCTTCGTTAAAAGCTAGCTGCTTGGTAAAGGTATCGACACCCGCTTTGGAAATGGCATACGTATTACCCGCGCCGTGGCCGTACATGCGCGTGCTGCCTGACCCGATGTTAATTATAACACCGGCCTTCTTTTCCCTCATTGAGGAGAGCACCGCCTGGCAGGTAAGCATGATACTGTAGAGGTTTAGGTGGATATCTTTATCCCAGTCTTCCGGCTTGGCCTTGTCATAAGGCACGCGGCTGGCAATACCGCCAGCCACATTGCACAGGATATCTATTTTTTTATACTCATCCATGACCTTTTTAACCAGCGCGGCAACATCGGCCTGATTGGTGACATCCGCTTTCACGGCGATGGATTTTTTGCCGAGTTTTTTTATCGCATCGGCTGTCTTGTTGCAGTCATCGATGTTGATATCCGTGACAGCCACAGCGTCACAGCCTTCCTTGGCGAGCAGCAGGGCAATCTCCTTACCGAATCCTATCTGGCTGCCGGCACCGGTAACCAGCGCTACTTTACCCTTTAAACCCAGGTCCATGATTACCTCCTATTGTTTAGTTAATTGAATTTGCAGGTATCATTATATAACAAATCATTGGCTGGCGTGAAATCGCCTCCAGCATAATATTTTATTAAACAAAAAAGCGCGCATAATAGCGCACCTTAAGAAAAATCGGAATGGAATATCAGGGAAGAATCTGAGTTAGAAGTAAAACCTGCCTGTACTAGACAGCTACTTCTTTTTTGGCTTGGCTACGGCGCCTTTTCCAGCCGAGTGTCTCCAGCAGGTCACCGATGGCTTTATTCTGCTGCGTCTCGCTTCTCAAAGGCATATCGGGGTCGACCCTGTACTTGATGCGTCGGCCTTCTCTTTTCTTGGTAATATAGCCGTCAGCTTCCAGGTCGTTGATAATGTTGCGGGTCGCCTTTTCTGTAATACCGACAGCGGCAGAAATGTCACGCGCCGTGATACGCGGCTGCTGGGCAACGAGGCATAAAATCAGGGCGTGATTGGTCAGGAATTTCCAACCCGGCATATTCGTTTCCTCCTTACCCCGATTGATGATATAATAATGATAGTTGTTTTAATAATTGGCCTAAAATACTATTGACAATTTTCATCAACGTAGTATAATTAATTTAGGAATATTTATTCCTGTATATTATATCAGGAATGTCAAGTTAACACAATAGGTTAATGAATTAAAGTTTACGTATATCACGAAAGTAATAAATGTTAAGGAGTGTTGAGAAAGAAAAAGTGAAAACAGCATCGGTGGCTCCGAAAAGTCAACCCGGCCACACACCCGAGAAAATCACCAACGTTATTTGTACAAAAAGTGAAAACGAAGAGCCCCCCAGTAAAAGTATATTAGTCAAGAGAATCGAGGAAGAGCCTCCCAGTAATCAAGCCACCGGTAGATACCGGTTTTTCTGGAACGTCCCGGATAGTTCCTGGAAAGATTGGAAATGGCAATTCCGTAACCGGATAACCTCTTTAGAACAGCTTGTCAAGCTGATACCTCTGTCAATCGAGGAACAGGCGCAAATCTATGCGGTATCCCAGCGCTATCCTCTTTCAATTACCCCCTACTATTTATCGCTCATCAATCCCGATGACCCGGACGACCCCATCAGGAAACAGGCGGTGCCCTGCATCCATGAGATTTCCATGAGCTCTATCGGGTTGGAAGACCCGCTTGCGGAAAAGGAAGACTCCGTGGTCCCGGGCTTGGTGCACCGCTATCCGGACAGGGCGCTGATGGTGCTGACGGATATCTGCCCCATGCTTTGCCGTCACTGCACCCGCAAAAGAGAATGGCGGCACGGCGCCTGGACGCGAACCGACGCCGAAATAGAGTCGATGTTGGACTACCTGCGCCGCAATACTGATATCAGGGATGTTATCCTTTCCGGCGGCGACCCGCTAACGCTATCGACCAGCCACCTTGAGTACATTATTTCAAAGATAAGGGAAATCAAACACATTGAAATCATCCGTATCGGCACGCGTTTCCCGGTGGTGCTGCCGCAGCGTATCGATGCCGAATTGTGCAACATGCTTTCCAGATACGGCCCGATATGGCTCAATACCCATTTCAACCACCCCAACGAGGTAACCCCCGAGGCGGCCGCCGCCTGCGATCGTCTTTTACGGGCCGGTGTGCCGGTAAATAACCAGACAGTGCTCCTGCGGGGCATTAACGATAGCGTGGAAACGCAGACCAGGCTGTGCCAGAGTCTATTGAAGGCTAAGGTGCGACCATACTATCTCTTCCAGTGTGACGAGGTACAGGGCACAGAACACCTGCGCACGTCCGTAGAGACGGGAATTAAAATTATCGAGGGCATGCGGGGATTTACCTCCGGTCTTGCCGTGCCAAACTTCGTCGTTGACCTCGTACAGGGCGGCGGCAAGGTGCCGTTGCAGCCCAACTACGTACTCTCGATGAATAACGACGAATTGATTGTGAAAAACTACGAAGGAAAGGTCTTCCGTTATCGTAACCCCAATTCACAGAACCGGGCCGTTGCCGCACCGCCAGTAAGCGGGGTCGTGGAAAGCCTGCTGGCGGATGCCGATCTACCTGTTAAAGTCAAAGGAGAGGCTGATGCGGATCGGATTATCATACGATCTTAAGACAAACGCAACGGGGCATTCTGCCGTTGATGATGCCCAGGAAGAATACGATTCGCCGGAAACGGTGGAGATAATAGCCGGCGCTCTTGAGAAAAAGAGGCACCGCATCATTAAACTTGGCGGCGGGACACAGTTTTTAGATAATATCCGCCGCGAGGAAGTGGATATAGTCTTTAACATCTCCGAGGGCAGGGGCAGCTACCGCAGTCGGGAAGCGCAGGTCCCCTCCGTTTTAGAGATGCTGAATATTCCCTACACCGGCTCCGACCCTCTGTGCCTGGCGATATGCTTGGATAAAGCAATCACTAAGAAACTGGTCGCAGCTGTCAATATACCCACTCCCCGGTGGCTGGTCATCGAAGAAGAACCGGAAACACAGCAGATAGACTGGCAGGGCTTTCCCTTCCCTGCTATCGTCAAGCCAGCCTATGAAGGTTCCAGTAAGGGCATCCGTCTTACATCACTAGCGGAAAACATCCCGCAGGCAGAAGCAGAAATAGCCAGAATTATCCGGAACTATCACCAGCCGGTCATGGTCGAGGAATTCATCAGCGGCGATGAGGTGACGGCAGGCGTCATCGGCAATTCTCCTCCCCGGCTGGTAGGCATGATGCGCATACTACCCAAAAAGAAAGAAGGGCATTTCGTCTATTCAATAGAGGTCAAGCGCGATTATCTCAACCTCGTCGAATATGAATCGCCGGTCCAGTTGCCCGTGCCGGTACTTGATAAACTGGAGCAATATAGCCTAAAGGCTTTTAAGACGCTGGGCTGCCGTGATTTTTCCCGTGTGGATTTCCGCATCGGCCGGGACGGGACGCCTTATTTCCTGGAGATTAATCCGCTGCCCGGACTGGGCAATTACAGCGATTTAATAATTATGGCCGTCAAGCTGGGCTGGACTCATGATGAGGTTATCGGCGCCGTGCTTGACGCCGCCTTGGAGAGGTATCCGCAATGCATCAGCGCGTAGCCATCGTTTATAACGAACCGCAGCCGTCGCGCTATGACCACGCTCATGAAGAAAAAGCGGTGCTGGGAGTCCTCGATGCTGCTAAAGCTGTGGAAAAGGCGCTGTGTGAACCGGGACATGAGGTATCTATGCTGCCCCTGGCGCCTCCCTTCGAGGAAGCCATGAAAAAGCTTGCCGCCCTAGATGTTGACGTGGTTTTCAACCTCTTCGAAGGCTTCTGCGGCGAACCCGAAACGGAAGTGCTGGTCCCTGAAGCCTTGACGGAACTGGGCATTAAATACACCGGCTGCCGGCCTCCCATCTTAAGATTTGCCTTGGATAAAGCTGGGGTAAAAACGATTCTGAAGGAAGCCGGCATTGCCACTCCGGATTATCAGGTGCTTAACCCTAATAATTTACACAACTTCCGCCTGGATTTTCCCTGTATCGTCAAGCCCCGCGCTGAAGACGCCAGCCACGGTATTACCGCCGACAGCCTGGTTATGGAATTTTTCTCCTTGGAAAAGCAGGTGCGCAGCATCACGGAGTCCTACAAAAGCGGCGCTCTCGTCGAACACTTTATTGGCGGGCGTGAGTTCAATGCTACTGTCATGGGCAATTCGCAGTGCGTCGTCCTGCCGGTATCTGAAATCGTATATTCATTAGCGCCGGAAGTGCCGCGCATTTTAACCTTCGCCGCTAAGTGGGAACCGGAAAGCCCGTATTTCAAAGGGACCAGGGTTATCTGTCCGGCTAAGGTCAGCGCGGCGGAACTGGAATATATTTCCGGCACCGCCCTGACTGCTTTCAAATTGCTCGTAGGCCGCGGTTATGCCCGCATGGACATGCGCATGGATGAAGCCGGGAAATTGAATATCATAGAAATCAACCCCAATCCTGATATTTCGCCCGGCACCGGCGCGGCCCGCCAGTCCCGCGCCGCCGGTTTGAGCTATGCGGAATTTATCGTAAAGATAATCGACCTTGCGCTGGAGAAAGATAAAGATGACGTTGAAAATCCGCCCCATGTCCCACAAAGACAAGGCGGCGCTGCTGCGGATATTAAAAAATACGCCCGAATTTAAACCTTTCGAGGTGACTGTTGCCGAGGAGCTAATCGACGGTTGTCTCGCCGGTGGTGAAAAGTCCGGTTACATCATCCAGATTGCCGAGGATAACGGCGAGGTTGCCGGCTACGTCTGCTATGGCGAGACCCCCTGCACTGTAGGCACGTGGGATATTTACTGGATTGCCGTCGACCGTTCGCGGCGGGGGAAGGGCCTGGGCAAAGCGCTTTCTGAAGCTACGGAAACAGCGATAAAGAAAGCCCGCGGCAGGCTGATATTTATCGAGACCTCATCTACGCCTTTATATGACAATACCAGACAGTTTTACCTCGCCCGCGGCTATGAAGTTATCGCCCGCATCCCGGACTTCTATTCTTCAGGGGATGATAAACTTATCCTGCAAAAGAAGCTATAATAAGGATAGCAGGGTTTTATACAGGAGGGGATGACCTGTTATGGCTGACCAGTGGCATGACTTCATAATGACCTTCCTCCCGCTCTTCATCGTTATCGATGCCTTCGGAAATCTGCCTTTCCTCATCATGGCGGGGCAGGATATGGACCGTCGGCAAAAAGGCCGGATGGTCAATTACGCTATCCTGACCGCCACCCTGGTAGGCCTGGTATTCCTTTTCCTTGGCCAGTTCATCCTTAATGTTATGGGCATAGAGGTGCAGGAGTTCGCCGTCGCCGGCGGTATTGTCCTGCTTATTCTCTCGATACGATACATGATTACTGGCCACATGGTTACCGTCGTTAAGGAGGAAATGGTGGCTGTCGTGCCCATCGGTACGCCCCTTACCGTCGGACCGGCCACTATAGCCACTCTGCTGCTCCTGGCGGGGCGCTTTCCGCTTTATATGGTGTTGATATCCTTCGCGCTCAATATGGCAATAACCTGGATTATCTTCTTTTTAAGTCAGAAAATAGCCAGGTTTATGGGGCAGGGTGGGCTTACCGCTATTTCACGGGTATTCAGCCTGCTGCTGGCCGCCATCGCTGTCAGTATGATTATCGATGGGCTTAAATCACTGGGCGTAATCGGCGGGGCGGGCTAAAATATATACATAGATAGGTGTTGTTTTATCATGTTCCGTATTAGAAGAGTCTATGACGATATTACCCCGGCCAACCAGAGCGCCATCGGTCAGGTGCAGGCTATTTTACGTGACCAGTTCCCGCTAATATCTAAACGGGATATCAATAAGCTGCCGGAACAGCTCCGTGACCCCATGAAATACCGCTTCCGGTCTATCCTGTTCGTAGCCGAGGGCATAAGAGGTCACTTGGATGGATTTGCGCTGCTGTTTCACGAGCCGACTTTGCATTTCTGCTACCTCGACTATATTTCGGCGGCGCAGCGGAAAACTAGTGGGGGCATTGGCGGCGCCCTCTACGAGAGAGTGCGTGAGGAAGCGCTCGACCTGGAAGCTATCGGCATTTTCTTCGAGTGTCTCCCGGATGACCCCAGGTTAAGCCCCGACCCCGTAATGCGTAAGCAGAACATCGCTCGCCTGCGTTTTTATGAAAGATACGGGGCGCGCCCCATCGCCAATACCGCTTACGAGACCCCCCTGACGCCGGGCGATGATAACCCTCCGTACCTTGTGTACGATGACCTGGGATTGGATTTTAAACTGCCGAGGGATTTTGCCCGTGATATCGTCAGGGCGATTTTAGAGAGGAAATACAAGGGCGTCTGTCCCGCTGAATATGTTGAAATGGTGGTCGGGTCTTTCAAAGATGACCCTGTACAACTGCGCAAACCCAGGTTTTTTAAAAAGCCGCCGCCGCCCGTCAGCCGTACTGTACGGGAGGACCGGCGTATCAGGCTGGTTATTAACGACCGTCATGATATTCATCACGTCCGGGAACGCGGCTATGTTGAATCCCCGGTGAGGATAAACGCCATATTGGAGGAACTGCAGAAGACGGACCTCTTCCAGAGGATACCGCCGCGGCATTATTCGGAAAAAAATATCACCGCCGTCCACGACCCCGGCTTCGTTGAATACCTCTGGAAAGTCTGCCGGAAACTCGACCCCGAAGTTGCTATTTATCCCTATGTCTTCCCGGTGCGCAACCGCACTCGGCCCCCCAAGGACCTGCCGATACGCGCCGGTTATTACTGCATCGATACGTTCACGCCGCTAACGAGTAACGCGTACCTGGCGGCCAAGAGGGCGGTGGATTGCGCTATTACCGCGGCCAGGCAGCTCCTGGAGGGCTACCGCCTGGCGTATGCCTTAGTGCGCCCGCCCGGCCACCACGCCGAGATTGCGGCTTACGGAGGTTTTTGCTACTTCAACTCGGCCTCTATTGCGGCTAATCTTTTAAGTAAATACGGCAAAGTGGCCATGCTGGATGTGGATTATCATCACGGCAACGGCCACCAGGAGATTTTTTACGAACGTTCCGACGTATTGACCGTGTCCATTCACGGACATCCCAGCTTCGCCTACCCGTATTTCAGCGGATTTGTCGGCGAAAAGGGCAAAGGAGAGGGGCGGGGATTTAATATCAATGTCCCACTCCCGGAAAAAGTGGATGGCGAAACCTACCGCCGCGAGCTTAAAGACGTGTTGAAACGCATAACCAGGTTCCGACCGCGCTATCTGGTTGTTCCCTTCGGACTGGATACCGCCCGGGAAGACCCCACCGGTAGCTGGACGCTGGAAGCCGCCGACTTCGAGGAGATGGGGAAAATGATTGGTATATTGCATATCCCCACGCTAATTGTGCAGGAGGGGGGCTATGATACACGCGTACTGGGTATTAATGCCCGCAGCTTTATGACTGGCCTCTGGACGGGCGCTTATTCGCTTTAAATAGTAGCTTATCATATTGAATTATCAAAAATATGGATAGTCGTTACGGAATGAGCCGCACCTCTTAATGATATCGTTAATCACTCTCGCCGTTGTCTTTGTTCTAATAGCCGTCCGGCAGGTCGGCAATATCAGGTTTCGTATCTGGCAGATAATGCTGCTGGGGGCGATGTCCGTCCTGGTCACTGGTCAGATAACCCCGGATAAGGCTTTGAAGGCTATAAATGCCGATGTCATGCTATTTCTGTTCGGCGTATTTACTATCGGGCAGGCCATGGAAGAAAGCGGCTATCTCGGCCACCTTGCCTCTAAATTATTCCGGAGGGGGCGTTCGCTGTCAGCCCTGGTGCTACTTGTTCTCTTCGGGATGGGGCTGCTCTCGGCATTGCTGATGAATGATACCCTGGCTATTATCGGCACCCCGGTGATGCTGTCGCTGGCCGGGAAGACCAAAACGCAACCCAAAATCTTGCTGCTTTCGCTGGCTTTTGCCGTGACTATCGGTAGCGTCATGAGCCCGATAGGCAACCCCCAGAATTTGCTGATAGCCCTGAACGGCGATGTGCCCAACCCCTTTGTTACTTACTTGAAATACCTGCTGGTTCCCACGCTGGTAAACCTGTTCATCGCGTATCTGATGCTAAGACTCTTTTACCGGAAACATTTTAACGGACAGGCTTTTCAGCACTCCGTAGAGATTATAAAAGACGCCAGACTGGCTGTATTATCCAGGATTTCCCTGATATTGCTGGTTGTTCTGGTATTGGCAAGAATCGGCATCGTGCTGGCCGGAATCGATATCGATTTTCGATTGACTTATATCGCCCTCATCGCGGCACTGCCGGTTTTCCTCTATCTGCCGAAGCGCCCTGGCCTTTTAAAGCGGCTGGACTGGTCGACGCTGGTTTTCTTTACCGCCATGTTTGTCCTGATGCAGAGCGTCTGGGACTCCGGCTATTTCCAGTCCGCCATCGAAGCTGCTAACGTTGACTTGTCATCTACTGGGATGGTTATAGGGGTGAGTGTTGTTTTAAGCCAGCTGCTTTCCAATGTACCGCTGGTGGCGCTCTATTTACCGGTGCTCATTCACGCGGGTGCCTCGACGGCGGGTATGATGGCATTGGCGGCCGGCAGCACCATAGCCGGCAATCTAACCATCCTCGGCGCCGCCAGTAACGTAATCATCATCCAGAACGCGGAAAAGAAAGGCGGCGCTACCTTAACTTTCCTGGAATTCGTGAAAATCGGCGCCCCGCTAACGATAATAAACGCAGCGGTCTACTGGCTGTTTTTAATGATATTCTAGGGAAATTTGGTAGCGCATACGGGATTCGAACCCGTGATCTCGTCCTTGAGAGGG
>MGMR01000040.1:3350-4810 GCA_001796495.1 Chloroflexi bacterium RBG_13_51_18 | reverse complement strand
TGGAGCGTGTGCCGAGCTGCGGGTCTGTGAGTACGAGGAAAGCCTTTTCAAAACCCGGTACGTTCTTACGGTAGAACTCAAGGGTCTTGCCGGCGATTTTATGTCCCAGAAATTCAACACGCGTCAACTCCTCCACGTCAATCTGGCTCTTGTTGGGGTAGCGGCTGTGGAACCAGACTACCGAATCCTGGTCGGGCAGGTTGCTGGTCATAAAACCGCCCTGTCCGCCGTATTCGTTGGCTTTACGCATTAGATCCATGAATTCCTTCATATTATTTCTGCGGAAATCTATCGCCTTTTTAAGGTCGACTCCGGCAATCCAGAAACAGACAGCGAGGTTGGCAATACGAAAATGCGCCGGGATATCGGTTTCACATTCGATATTGGCGTACGGGAACAGGTCGCCGTCGCCGGTAGAATCGATAACCACCTTGCCCAGAATTGCCTGCCGACCGGACTTGCTTTCGATAATAACGCCCTTGCAGTGATTGCCTTCCATGATGGGTTCGGTGCCCCAGGCGTGGCAATAGGTCTTGATGCTAGCTTCTTCAACCATCTCGTTCAGGATAATTTTAGAAATTTCGGCGTCAATGATGGCGGCATAAGATACGCGGTCAAGCCGCGTATAGAAAAAGCTGCGCTGGAAGTAGTATCTCACGAGCTCCTTGTCCAGAGAGCCCCAGTGTTCTTTCTTGGGCATGTCCACGGCATTACGGGTGACGAGCCGGTCTATCCACTCCTGTGTAATACCGGCAATTTGCTGTTTTCCGGTATAATCAGCCAGCTGTGGGATAATGGTAACCAGGCCGCCGGTGCCCATGCCGCCAAGGTAGCCGTAACGTTCGATAAGCACCGTGTCGGCTCCGTTCCTGGCCGCCGAGACTGCGGCGCCAATGCCGCCCGGCCCCCCGCCGACGACAACGACATCAGCCTGGCGGATGACTTTGGTATCCCTGGCTTTTTCTCTGATGTAGTTACCGTTCTTAGTCATAATTCTGCCTCCGATTAGATGTATGTGATTTTACAAAAATAAATAGTTGCGCTTTTAAAAAGCATATAAGATTGCCCGGTTTAATGTCAAATTCCCGGATGGGATTAAAATCACATACCGCTTTAACTCGTACGGTATAAGATTTATATATAGTTTAGGACTGGAGAGACAGTTATGCCGATATATGCCTACCGCTGCCGCGAATGCGGCGAACAATTCGAATCTTTCCGCGCGATGAATGACGATGATGCCGAGGTGGCCTGTCCCAAGTGTGGCAGGAAAAATCCGCAAAGGGTCTTCTCACCTGTATACGGCTCAGTATCCAGGGGGCAGCCGGGCAATCTGCGGTTTCCCACTTGAGGCTCAGGCTGTTGAAACCGTTGGTTTCTATCTTAATCTAATAGAGCAGGGAAAATACGCATGCAAATGACGAGGAAGATAGCGATGCTCGACTTCCAGAAGTGCCGTC
>MGMR01000040.1:0-3259 GCA_001796495.1 Chloroflexi bacterium RBG_13_51_18 | reverse complement strand
CGGGCCTTCCGCCTGCCGCGCCTGTGGCTACTGCTTAAGGGCCTGCCCACAAAAGGCTATTCAGCTGGTCTATTTATAAACATTATTCAAGCGGCATCCGGCAGCTTTACGGCTGCCCTGATAATACTTACCAGCAGCTTAATAATCCTCACCAGCAGCGAGATGCCGAAACACACGGCTATAAATACCAGGAATATTCTCACTCCCATCGTCGTCCCGCTGACTGCCGTGCTATTGGGTATCATGTCAAAGGTGAACGGGAAGACTACCAGCAGGGTTATCACCGAGGCCAGCCCGAAACCGTTGATGATAACATGCATCGATTCCCGGATGATATTGTTATTAATGATGATGAGAAATATATGCCCGACGATGGATATTGCCAGCGCCGTGTTCAAAATCGGCAGCCAGATGCTTATATCGCCCGTGAAAAATGAGTTCCACGTCCAGCTGTTGTCCGCCGCGTTATAGGTGTAATAGGCTATATACTGGTGAAGGAAATTAAACACCACCAGCAGCACGATGCTCCAGGCAATTGCCAGGGCTGATAATGTGATTCTTCCGCCCCTCTTCTCCTTGAAAAAAGTCTCCACCCTTTTCCCGATTTTCTCGTCGATATCCGCTGCGGCGGGTGGCGGAGGAATAGGTGGTGGAGGAGAGGGCGCTGCGTATGTTTCTCCAGTCGGTGGTGGAGTCGCCGGAGCTTGCGGCTGATCCGGTATATTGATGATTATTCCCAGCATCATCTCGGCTATATCCCCGGCCAGCGGCAGCTTAAAGCGCTCGCCGCTGTAAGCCTTGCTCATCAGCAAAACCCACAGGATAATCCCTACTATCCAGATAACTACGGTAAAGAAAATGCCAATGAACGGTATCCAGTGCAGTATGGCCATCGCTATCCCCAGACCCCCGAAGACTACTATCGACTGCGCGGCATGGAAGCGTATCCACTTGTTTTTTTGCTCCAGGATAAAGAATATAATGCCGGTTACCCATATGCCCAGGTAGCACAATACGCCGGTGATATTCGGCGAAAGATTTATAGTAGCCTCTGGTGCCGCCTGGCGCCTTTCCTTCTCCAGTTGCTCTCTGGCATCGATTCTGGCTTTCTCTTCCTCGTAAATTCTTCTTCTTTCTTCTGGCGTCAGTTCCATATAGGTTGCCTCCGTAAAGGGAAAATGTAATTTCAATAATTATACATCAAGATAAACCATTGGTAAATACAGGATCGCCAGGCTGAATAGCCCTGCAAATCAGGGCATGCCGTAATTACCGGTGTTACCGTCCAGAAAGAAGGACACATGCGGAGGAAAGAATGTGAATAGGCCGTATATCAAGGCAAGAACGACAATTAAAGATAGGGCAACCCAGCTTAGTTGTTGCGGTAACGGTTTCATCTTGAGTACCCCGTAGCCGGCCAGCTGACCGCAAGCCACTGCAACAAAAAATATCAGGATATCGATGATTACAATACTGTCCCCCGTGAAGGCCGTGTAACCATAAAAGAGTACTATAATGGCCACCGGCATGGTGTAGATAGCAATAGCTTTAGCCGGCAAGAAGTTCCCTGCAGATGATTTTAGCCATTTATAACTGACTGCTGCATAGAGTATCGTCGGCCAGAAGGTGAGTTTAAGATGCTCGAATACGCTTTCATTAACAGGGGTAAAAAAGCCGACCGGCGCCAGTTCCCCTGTAAAATCGAAAACGAAATGAAATAACGAGCCTAGCAGAGAAATCACCGCAATCCCGATAAGTTCCCGCTTGAGAGCCGTGTTTTTCATATCTGTTATCTGGTCAGTAAAAGTATTATGCCTACCACAATGAGTATTATACCCAGGGCAAGTACGGCGAGCTTCAGTTTCATACTGTCTCCCTTTCCGACTTCTGATAAAGCTGGGTGTTGAATATGATAGTATCGTCCGCCACTTTTGTCAAGGAACTTAAAAGAACCGGAACATCATGAGTTTGACATCAAAACCAACGCGTGAGTAGAATTAAGTTATATCTTGTTGTTTCAAGGAAAGGAGATAATATGATTGGTGGCTACATGGGAAAAATACTATGGGTAAATCTTTCCACCGGAAAAATAGAGGTGGAAAAACCTAAAGAGAGTCTTTACAAGGAATATATCGGAGGCTATGGTATCGGGGTAAAAATGCTTTATGACCGGATGAAAAAGGGCGTAAAACCGCTGGGCCCGGATAATATCCTCGGACTGATTGCAGGTCCGTGCACTGGCACCCCGGTTCCTACTGGCGCACGTTATACTGCCGTAGCAAAATCTCCGATTACCGGAGGATGGGGAGATGCTAATTCTGGCGGGTTCTTCGGCCCTTACCTAAAGTTCTCCGGATATGACGGAGTGTTTTTTACGGGTATATCAAAGAAACCGGTTTATCTCCTCATTGATGAGGGCAAGGCAGAGCTGAAAGATGCCGGCCATCTCTGGGGAAAAGACGCTTATGAAACCGAGGAAATCCTGGAGGCTGAATACGGCAAGCAGAGCCGCGTTGCCTGTATCGGCCCGGCGGGAGAAAAGCTGTCTCTGATAGCTTCAATCATGACGGATAAAGGTTCGGCGGCCGGTCGTTCAGGGTTAGGTGCGGTGATGGGTTCCAAGAAACTCAAAGCGGTAGTGGCGAAGGGCACGATGCCGGTAAACATAGCGGATAAAGCCGCTGTTGAAAGATTAAGAAAAGAGCATGTGAAAGACCTTTCAAACCCGGGCTTTGGGGGTATACCGAGTTTGCATCGATTCGGTACTTCTGCCATGACCCATTTGTCCGCTCACAGCGGTGATACCCCGGTCAAGAACTGGGGCGGTGTAGGTGTAAAAGACCTGCCTGATGTGGAGGGGCTCAAGGCGGAAGTACTGGAAACATATGTGGAAAAGCTTGGTGGCTGCTGGCACTGCCCGGTGGCTTGTAAAGCTGTCCTCAAAGAAGGCACCGGCGAGTATAAGTACACTGCGGGTATCAGGCGGCCGGAGTATGAGACCCAGGGCAGCTTTGGGGCGCTGTGTGCTAACAGTAATACTGAATCTATTAACATGGCGAATGATATCTGCAATCGCTATGGCCTGGACACGATATCCGCCGGAACAGTTATGGCTTTCGCCATCGAATGCTATGAAAATGGCATAATCACTAAAAAAGACACTGGCGGCATAGAGCTTAAATGGGGCAACCATAAAGCTTTGGTAGCCATGACCGAGAAAATGGCAAAGAGAGAAGGGCTCGGCGATGTCCTGGCCGAC
>MGMR01000039.1 GCA_001796495.1 Chloroflexi bacterium RBG_13_51_18 | reverse complement strand
TATCCTTTTATTGCTTATTTTTTAAATCCGGCTAAAGGCAGGACTTTTTGTATGGCTGCAAGTATTTCTTTTATATCTTTTTCATCGACCATGCCGAGATGGCCGATGCGGAAAATCTTACCGTCGAGGGTCTGCTGGCCTCCGGCCAGTACAACCTTATATTGCTCACGCAGGACCTGTCTGAATTTCTTGCCGTCAAGCCCCTCAGGTATACTCACGGCGGTAACAGTATTGGAAGCGTGGCTTGACTCGGCGAACAATGGTAGTCCCATGTTTTTTATACCTTCGCGGGTCATCTTCCCGATACGCTCATGACGGGCAAAAACATTATTGATACCCTCTTTCAGCATCATCTTCAGGGCCACTGTAAACGCATACACCACGGATACAGCTGGCGTCCAGGGATTCTCTTTCTTTTCATCGTAGATTTTCTTAGCCCTGGCGAAATCCCAGTAGAAATTGGGCATTTTTGCTGACTCACGGGCTTTCCACGCCGCCGGGCTGACGCTTACCATGGCCAGTCCGGGCGGGACCATCCATCCCTTCTGCGATGCAGTGATGGCAATATCGATATTCAATTCGTCAACCGGGAGGTTTATCGAACCCAGGCTGCTGATAGCATCCACGATTAGTAGTTTATCGGCGTCTTTGACCACCTTGCTGATAGCTCTAACGTCATTGGTCACACCGGTAGATGTCTCATTATGAGTAACGAGCACGGCTTTTACGCCGGGATTATCTTTAATGGCTTTCTTTATATCATCAGGGTCGGCGGCTTTACCCCACTCCACCTTGAGTGATACCACATCCGCCCCGAAAGTCTTGGCGATGTTGGCAAAGCGGTCGCCGAAGACGCCTATACTGACTGAAAGAATCTTATCGCCCGGTGAAAGCGTATTGACGACCGCAGCCTCGAGGCCCCCTGTACCGGAGCCGGTCAGCAATAAGACATCATTCCTGGTCTGGAAGACTTTTTTCAGGTTCTCGGTCACTTCGGTCAGCATTTCATGGAACTCCGGACCGCGGTGGTTTACCATTTGCCAGGCCATGGCTTTAAGCACCTCTGGCGGGCAGGGAGTAGGGCCGGGAACGCGTAACTGTGTCATTCTTTCTCCTTGTAAATATATTATTTACACTAAATGGTTTTCAAATAACGTCTTTTACCCACTTTTATGATAACGCCTTTAGACACAATTTCATTCGCATCTGATTTTTTTTCATTATCTACCGTTACAGCGCCTTGATTAATCAGGCGTACAGCCTCGCTTCGGCTGGCAGCCAATCCTGATTGTGCTAGCAACTGGCTCAGTGTTATTTCATGTTGAATTGCATATTCTGAAATATCATCAGGTACTTCTTTTTTCTGCACCGTCTTTTCAAAATGTTCTTCAGCTGCTTTGGCTTCCTTCTCTCTGTAAAGCTGTCCGAGGACTTCCCGTGCCAGGCGTTTTTTCAAAGTCATAGGGTTAACACCGCTGTCCATCTGCTTTTTAAATTCTTCCAGTTCTTCTTCAGGAACATCCGTCAACAGCTCAAAATAAGTCATGATATAGTCGTCGCGAATGGACATCGTCTTGCCGTAAATAATCTCCGGAGGTTCGGCAATACCGATATAATTACCCAGGCTTTTACTCATTTTCTGAACGCCATCCGTACCCACGAGCAGGGGTACCATGAAAATTTGTTGTGAACGTTGACCCATCATCGCCTGGAGCTCCCTGCCTACCAGGAAATTGAACTTCTGGTCGGTGCCCCCTAATTCTACATCAGCTTGAATAGCTACCGAATCATACGCCTGCATCAGAGGGTAAAGTAACTCGGTTATAGCGATAGGTTTTTGATCGTTAAACCTTTTACTAAAGTCCTCACGGGCTAATAATTGGGCGACAGTGAACTTACTGGTTAAGCGTACAACATCTGCAAGGTCGAATTTCCCGAACCACTCGCTCTGGAACCTGACCTCTGTCTTGTTTTTATCGACGATTTTGAAAAACTGCTTTAGATATGTCTCGGCGTTTTCTTTAACCTGTTCCGCGGAAAGCATTGGACGTGTGGCTGAACTTCCGCTTGGGTCGCCGATTTGCGCCGTCCAGTCACCCACGATAATAACAATCTGATGCCCTAAATCCTGGAACTGGCGCATTTTACGGAGAGTTACCATATGCCCCAGGTGGATATCCGGTGCGCTCGGGTCCAGACCTTCTTTGATGCGTAGTGTTTTACCGGATTTAAGTAGCCTGGTTAATTCGTCCTCGGAGATAACCTCGGCTACGGCCCGTTTTAACAGATAATTTAATGTTTGTTTATTGGGAGGCTCGTTCTTAATCGCCATTAATTTCTCCCGCCTGTAGAGTCCAGTATGGCTTTTCCTTTAAGAATATCCTCGGCTACCTGTTTTTTCAACTCTTCTATGCTTTCGAATTTCTTTTCTTCGCGGATACGTGAAACGATATTGAGTTGAAGGTCGGAGCCGTATAAATCTCCGTGATAATCGATCAGATAAGCTTCGATTGTACGCTTGTTAACCCCGAAGGTCGGATTTTTCCCGATATTTATCATGGTCTGATACGAGTTCTCGTTAATATTTACTCTTCCTGCATACACCCCATCCGGCGGCAGCACATGCTCGGCGGTTATTTCCAGGTTTGCAGTAGGAAATCCGAGGCTTACGCCGCGTCCGTATCCCGCAATAACCTTGCCCGTCAGATTGAAAGGCCGTCCAGTCAATACGGCTACCTTATGCATATCGCCGGCGGCCAGCGCTTTCCTGATTGACGTACTGCTTACCGTCTCACCGCTTATCGCCAGTGGGGGCACTATCGTAACATTGAACCCCATATTCCGGCCTAATATTTTCAAGTTTTCCGTATCGCCTTCGCGCTCTTTACCCAGCGCAAAATCCTTGCCCGTGACCAGCCCTCGCATTTTCAGGTACTTTTGCAGGAGGGTCACGAACTCTCGGGCGCTGAGCTGCGCCAGTTCCGGGGTAAACGATAGCGGTATTACCATCGTTACACCCTCCTGCTTGAGGAGTTTCAGTCTTTCTTCGATATCCGTCAGGAAAGGAAGTTTATTCCGGTGCGAAAGCAGTTTTTCCGGATTGTGCCGGAAGGTAACCACGCCGGAAATCATATGCCTGCTTTTGGCCTGTTTCAATAACTCGGATATTAGTTGTTTATGACCGAGATGCACCCCATCAAAAACGCCGATAGTAAGAACGGACTCTTTATCAGATGAAAACCTGGCTAACTCTTCCTCAACCAGCACGCCTTCTACTCCTGAAGCCAGTATTAATTTCTGAAGCGAATGCCCAAATTTGACCTCGCGGAAAATTACCGGCCAATCACTACAATGTTATCATATGCCCAGATAGGCGTCAAACGTAAAAACATGCCGGTTTAACGCCTGGATGGCCCGGCCGGATATCATTCAGGCAAAACAATATGACAGCAGGCCGGCGGGTACTTTAGGATAAAAATAAGTCGATTTCCGGGGCATGCGGTCGCCGCTGTCGGCAATAGCTTTAATCACCTCGGGCTTTACCGGATTGACGATGATAGCCAGCTGGTACTCTTTATTCAGCACCCTTTTTACGGCGGTTTCGGCATCGTAGTTATAATCGAGAAATGTTCCCGCTTTTTCATGGCTTAAGCCGAGGAGTTCTTCAAGTATCACGTGGTCGACGATGCTTACATCGAGCTTCTGGTAAAATTCAGAATGGAAAGCCGGAAACATGGGAAGGATTGCATTCAAATCACGTATTGTAATCACCTGCAATCGTTCCAGCTTGAGACCGCATAGCAGCAGCTTGGTTTTATCTGTATCTTCAGCCAGCAGCGTGCTAATCTGCGTTTTTATATCTTTTTCGATAGCATAGTCTTTAACATCAAAAAAAGTATTCAGTCCGGCCTGCAGGTCATCCAATGCTGCTTGTTCCATCCCGCGTACCAGGCGGTGCGCCGGCAGAATAACGAGCCCTGGATCAGTGATATCCATCAGCGTCATCATCACAAAATCGTAGGATGCCTCTTTCGCGCTTGAAGGAGATGTGCTGTGTCTTTCCCGCTGATAAACGAGTGCGCTTTCATAACGGTGATGCCCGTCGGCGATATAGAGAGGCTGGTCTGATAAACAATCTTTAATCCGTTTGATTATTTCATCGCTGGTGATAGCCCAGATCCGTTGGCTTTCCCCGTCCATGTTCGAGATACGGAGTAGGGGTTTATGGTTTATCTGCGTCTTTATTATTCCTGCTATTTCTTTACCCTTGTCTTCATAAAGTGACATTACGGGACTGGTATTGGCCCGGAGCGCCCATAGCATGCTTAATCTGTCGCTCTTTGCTCTGGCAAGCGTCCCTTCGTGGGGGCGGACAATCATCTTGTTCCAGTCCTCCAGTTTGACCAGGCAGCTGATGCTGTGCCGCCGTAACTGTTTTCCTTGATGTGTAAATGTATGCTCGTTGATATAAAGCGACGGTTTCTCGTCGATTACAAGGATTTGCTGGTCCAGCCAGCTCTTTAAGGTATTTGCCGCGCGCGTATATTTATTGAATGTGTCCTTGTCCTGCGGCATTTCTTTTCCGTACTCTATACGAACAAAATTATAATCGCTCCGCTGGTAAAGCTCCTGCTGCATCTGTGGGGTAATAATATCGTAGGGAGGGCAGATGGTCTTCGCCAGGTCTTTAGTTATTGAAGGATTATAATGTACGCCTTGAAAAGGGCGGATATCGGCCACTTTTCACCTTCCAACTGTTTTATCGGGGTATCTCGTTCAGTTTAACTTATACCGTAGAAATGAAGCAAGTAGTTCAGGTATACTG
>MGMR01000038.1 GCA_001796495.1 Chloroflexi bacterium RBG_13_51_18 | reverse complement strand
CTTTTAGGCTCCGTTCATGTTGCCAGTCAGGATTTATATCCTTTGAATAATTCAATAGAAGATGCATTTAATTCTTCTACTTATCTTGTGGTGGAAGTGAATACCGATAATCTCACGCCGGATGAGGCCAACCAATTGCTCATGGATTACGGGATGTATGCTCAGGGAGAAGGATTTAAAGAAAATGTTTCGGAGGAGCTCTACAGTAAATTGAATGAGCAATTCCAGGCGTATGGCATAGGTTTGGAATTACTAAACGATTTCAAACCTTTTGTTATATATAATATGTTCAGCCAGTTCATACTGGAAAGCCTTGGCTATCAAGCCAAATACGGCGTAGATGTATATTTTTTAGAACGAGCCAAAATAAGTAACAAAACTATCCTGGAACTGGAAACGATGGAGTTTCAATTCAGCTTGTTGAGTTCTATACCTGATGAAAGCATTATCATGGGTATGCAATATGATGTTGATAACCCGGAAACGGAAAAATATCTGCAGGATTTATTCGACGCTTGGATAACTGGCGATCCAGACAAAATGGAAGTTATTGTATTTGAGGCCCTTGTTGAGGAACCTGGATTAGCGCCGTATTATGAAATAATGTATGACCAGCGTAACTTAAGCATGGCGCAAAAAATAGAGGAATTTCTTGCCGATGAGGCGGTTTATTTTATCATTGTTGGTGCCGGGCACCTGGTCGGTGAAAACGGTTTGATAAATCTGCTGAAGAACAGGGGATATATTGTAGAACAATTATAGAAAAGCTGTTCAAATAAATAACCGCTTCAGCTGCAGGTCGTTAATTAAATCCTTCCTCCCCCTCTTCTTCATCCATGCTCTCTGCAATAGATTCGTCTAACTGGCTGCCCCTTTCCTGCGCTAGAACCGCGTCCAGCTGTTCCTTTAGCCTGGCCGCGCGCGGGTAGCCTATATGCAGACGACGCTGCAGGAAAGACGTTGAGACCTCTTCATGCTGCCTGGCGAGTTCTTTCGCCTGTTCCAGCAGGGGGTCGCGGGGGTGCCCGCCGATAGTCCCGGTAGGAGCGGTAGCGATAAGCGTTTCCATCTTTAGTTTATCCGGTTCTTCTTTCCTCTGCCCGCCCCAGAAATACACCAGGCGCTCTATCTCGGCGTCGGAAAGGAAGCAGCCCTGCAGGCGCTTTGGTTTCGCTGCCTCGGTAGGCATGTACAGCATATCGCCCCGGCCTAAAAGCTTCTCCGCGCCGGCTCCGTCCAGAATAGTCCGGGAATCTACCTGTGATGTAACCGCAAAGCTTATACGGGTTGGGAAGTTGGCTTTAATCAGACCGGTAACAACATCCACGGAAGGTCGCTGGGTAGCCACAATCAGGTGGATGCCCGTCGCTCGGGCAAGCTGTGCCAGGCGGCATAGGTTGGTTTCAACCTCATCGTAGCCCGCCATCATCAGGTCGGCCAGTTCGTCGATAATTAGAACGAGATAAGGCAACTTGTCGGTGCCTTTTTTATCTTTGTTATATCCCTCTATGTGGCGTGTGCCGGCGGACGCTAAAACTTTATAGCGCTGTTCCATCTCCTGGCAGAGCCAGCGTAAAGCATTTAGAGCTTTATCGGTATCGACGATAACCGGTGTAGCTAGGTGAGGAATACTGTTGTATTGCGTCAGTTCCACTCTCTTCGGGTCGATAAGAATGAATCTCACATCATTGGGGGTATTGTTCATCAAGAGGCAACAGATTATGGTATTGAGGCAGACCGTCTTGCCGCTGCCGGTTGCCCCCGCAACGAGAAGGTGAGGCATTTTGGTAAGGTCGGCTGCTATAGATTCACCCCCGGCCCCCTTACCCAGCGCCAGGGCCATTTTAGCCTTTGATGCCAGTTTCTGGAAAGCGCTGGTCTCTACTACTCCGCGCAGGCTGACCATGTCCGAGGTCATATTAGGTACTTCGACACCAATGTATGATTTACCCGGGACCGGGGCTTCAATCCTGATCGTAGGCGCTGCCATCGCTAATGCAAGGTCGTTGGATAAAGAGTTGATCCTCTCGACCTTTACCCTCGTCTTGGATAACTCCTCGCGTCGTATCTGGATATTTCCGTCGCGGTCCCTTTCTTTGATTTCCTTATATCTAACGTCCCAGCCGGGTTCAACACCGAACTGCGTGACCGTAGGACCGGCGTTAATTTGTACCACCTTGGCATCGACGCCGTAACTCGCCAGCGTATCCACGATGAGCTTTGCCCGTTGTAAATTATCGGCTTCGCTGAACTGTACTTCAGGTGATGTATCCAGGATATCGATAGGCGGCAGGTGCCAGCCTTCGATTTCTACTAATTCTCCCGAATGTCCGTATTTTTTCCAGACATCGGCAGCTACCTGGTGTAAATTTTGGTCGGCTGAAACAGTATCCACTGACATGGCGGCCTTTCTCAGTTCGGCGGCTTTTTCGGCGGCTTCTATCAACCTCCTGGTTGATTTAGATATTTCCGGGGGTACCAGCGGCTGCTCCATTTCCGGCGGCAGGCCTGGTTTGCTTTCGTAGGATGGTCGTTGCTGTATAATCCGTGACGTTGTTTGTTTTTTATCTTGAACCAGTATCTTTCTGGAAGGTTTTGCTTCGGCTCGTAAGGTAAGCCAGTTGAAGAATTTCCCTAAAGCACTAAAGCTTTTTAAAGGCGTCATGAATAATATACCGGCTACAGTATAGCCAAAGACGCAAAGCACACCGAGGAAAGTGCCTAGAGCGTCAGGACCTGGATTGCCTGCAATACCCCTCCCAAAACTTCCTCCGAGCCCGTTTGGGGTAAGGGCATTTTGGTACTGGATTAACCCCAGTATCCCCCATACCGCCAGGATAAAGAATATTGCGCCTATCCAGCGGTTCCAGTGGCGTTGTAAAGTATCAAGCCTGCGACGCCAGATAAGTACCGCAAGTATAATAATCATACCTGCAATAAATACCAGCCCCCACCCGATAGCCTCGAAAACCGCCAGGAAAAAGTCGTTTACTTCCATGTGAAAAACGGCCACCAGCGCCACGATGATGAATAAAACTACCAGATACCAGAACGGCTTTGATGTAAAAAACCTGTATGAACCGCCGGATGTCTTCCGCCTTCCCGGTGTGTTCTTGGTGCGGGACTTTAGTCTATCCATCGGGTTTTTTCTGGGCATATCACTCCTGCCGCTAGACCTTGACCATAAATGGGAGAATCATCGGTCGGCGCTTGGTGCGCTCGTAATAGAATCTGTCCAGCGCATCCCTGACCTTGGTATTTATAAAACTCCATTCGGATACACGACTGCCGCTGTGGTCGAGCGTCTTTATCAGAAGCTCGCGGCTCTCTTCAATCATGTTCCCGAACTCTCTTGTATCGATAAAGCCGCGGGTAACGATATCGGGTCGCCCGATCAGTTTACCGGTCTGCCGGTTGACGGCTATAATCACGACGACAATCCCGTCGCGTGAGAGCATCCTTCTCGTTCGCAGTACAACGCCTCCTATATCGCCGACGCTTAAACCGTCCACATACACATGCCCCGAACTTACTTTGCCGTTCTTCTTGGCGGAATTGGCATTCAGCTCCAGGATATCGCCGTCTTCGAGAACAAAGATATTTTCCGCCGGAATGCCTACCGATTCCGCCAGGCGGGCGTGCAGGCTAAGGTGCCGGTACTCGCCGTGGATAGGCGCGAAAAATTTCGGTTTTGCCAGACTCAATATAAGCTTGAGTTCTTCCTGGCTGCCGTGACCGTGAACATGGACCTGCCCCAGTTTGCTGTAGATAACACTGGCGCCTTGCCTAAAAAGATTGTCGACCGTCCTGTTTACCAGCGATTCATTGCCGGGTACAGGCGTTGCCGAAAGAATAATGGTGTCGCCGCGCTGTATGTGGACGTGCTTGTGGTCGCGGTTGGCCATTCGTACCAGCGCCGAAGTCGGTTCACCCTGGCTGCCGGTAGTAACCAGCACGATTTTATTGGCAGGCAAACCTTTTAACTCTTCAATCTTACCCAGAATTCCGTTGGGAGCCTTTAGATAGCCCAGTTCCAGGGAAATCCGCACCGTCTCGGTCATGCTGCGGCCGACGACGAAAATCCGGCGCTCGTGCTTGGCGGCGGCATCGATTACCTGCTGAATACGTGATATGAGTGAAGAAAAGGTAGTTACAATCACCCGTCCCGGAGCGTTGGCAATGAAATGATCCAGAGATTCACCAACTGTTTGTTCCGATGGCGTATAGCCGGGAAGCTCGGCATAGGTGGAATCGGATAAAAGGAGCAATACCCCCTGGGCGCCAAGCTGCGCTAAACGGGAGAGGTCGGTAGGCCGGCCGCTAACCGGCGTATGGTCTATTTTAAAATCGCCGCTGTGGATAACCACTCCCTCTGGTGTCCGTATGATAATGCCGGAAGCGTCGGGTATGCTGTGGCAAACGGGAAACAGCTCAATACGGAATTTGCCCAGAGTTATTGGCCTTCCGTGACCTAACACTTTAAGGTTGACGCCTTCCCGGGTTTTTCTTTCCTTGAGCTTGACGCTGATAAGACCGTTGGTAAGTTTTGTAGAATAAACGGGAACATTATCCAGTTGCGGCAGCAGGTAGGGCAATGCCCCGATGTGGTCTTCATGACCGTGGGTGATGATAATGCCCCTGACTTGTCCCTTTCTTTCGGTAACATAACTGAAATCGGGAATCACAAGGTCGATGCCGAGCATTTCTTCTTCAGGGAACATCAGGCCGGCATCGATGATGATGATATCGTTCTCATACTCGAGTACCATCATATTTTTCCCGATTTCTCCCAGCCCGCCAAGGGGAATAACTTTTAGCTTTGATTTGGACATATTGTTTTAAACCTCAAACATATTAAGCTGTTGTGGCGGCGGTTCTTCTTCCTGGACCTTGTTTATCTCGGCAATCAGCCTGGGAATTTTCTGCATATCCGCCTCTATTTCATTGCGCAGGCTTTGCTGGTGTAAAGCAGCCGCCGGATGATACATGGCAAAGTAGATAATTCCGTCATGCTTTAACGCAGTCCCATGAATTTTACTAATGCTCTTGCCCGGGAAATACATCGCCATGGAATATCGCCCCAGTGTTACTATCATTTTAGGCTTGATTATATCAATCTGTTTATCGAGCCAATCGCGGCAGTTCTGGATTTCCGTAGGCAGGGGGTCGCGGTTATCAGGCGGACGGCATTTGATAACGTTAGCGATATAGACCTGCTGCCGGTTCAGATTAATGGAAAGAAGCAGTCTGTCAAGGTATTGGCCCGCCTGGCCGACAAAGGGACGACCCTGCTGGTCTTCGTGCCAGCCTGGCGCTTCGCCGATAAACATAATTTCAGCATTCTCCGCCCCCTCGCCCGGCACGACCTTGGTACGCAATCTGGCGATATCGCATTTATGGCAGAGGGTTAATTGCTGATTGAGTTCAGTCAGTGCGGACATTTTGGTAATCTCTGGAAGTATGATAACACCGTAAATATGTCAAGTCAATCGTGCATTGAAGAATTCGAGATATTATAAACACTAGTTATATAACTACCGGCAGGTTTTCCGCTATCCATTCCGTAAAGCCGCCCTCCATATTGTAAACGTAGCGGAACCCTAGTTCTTCCGTAATGTCCCGCGCTCTGGCGCTGCGCCATCCGGTAAGGCAGTAGATAAGATACTTTTTATCTTTATCGAACTTACTGATTTCTTCACGGAATCCGGCTGAATTATAATCGACCATTACAGCGTTTTCTATATGCCCTGCGGCATATTCTTCGGGTGTGCGCACGTCTATGATAATGAAGTCCGGATTATCATTGTTCGCCTGAATCAAATCGTACGCCTCTAACACACCAATATTGACTAGCTGCTGTTCCAAGTTCGGAGCCGGTGTATCAATTCCAGGGCCGGTTGTATCGCCGCAACCGGGCAAGATTGATAATGCAATAATTAATAAGCACAGCACGTAAAATACTTGGAGTTGCATTAGAAAGGTCTCCTGATTACAGCGCCACCAGCTTTACGGAAAATACATCGGGGATAGCCAGGATCTCCTGCTGTGCTTTCTCCGTCAAAGGCTCGTCCATGCTAAGCACCAGCATAGCCTGTCCCCGCTGTTTCAGTCGGCCAAGGTGCATTGAGCTAATATTTACGTTGGCGTCCCCGGTGATTTTACCAACCGCTCCTATTAATCCGGGCCTGTCTCGGTGGTCGCTGAAGAGGAAATATGAGCCGGGTGTCGGCACTATATCCAGCCAGTAGTCGTTGATGCGCACGATGTGTGAATCGTTATGCATGATAGTACCGGCCACGGTCCAGGAGCCCTTTGTCGTGATTATTTCCACTGTAAGCAGGCTGGCATAGTTGGCGCAGGTAGCCTCTTTTTCTTCAATAATCGTCAGTCCGCGCTTGGCGGCGATAACATTGCAGTTGACGATATTAACTCTTTCCTCGCTGGCACCTTCCAGCAGTCCCCCGATTACAGATGCCTTCAGAGCATTGGTATCGTAGTTGGCGATATCGCCGTTATACTTGATGCGTATTGTCTTGGATTGCCCCTCGGCAAGTTTATAGACCAATTTACATAAAATAGTCGCTAGCTTCATATAGGGCGCCAGTGCCGTCAGCGTTTCCGACGGTATATAGGGTACGTTAATCGCCGCTCTGGCAGGCAGACCTTTGAAAATATCCACTATTTGTTCGGCGACGTCCCTGGCAGCGAGTACCTGCGCTTCGGTTGTCGAAGCTCCCAGGTGAGGCGTGACAATTATATTTGGTTCACCGAAAAGGATGCTTTCGGTGCAGGGTTCTTTCTCGAAAACATCTATCGCCGCGCCGGCCACCTTTTTTTCATGAATAGCCTTTACCAGCGCATTATCATCGATTAGTCCGCCGCGCGCGCAATTCACGATGCGTACATTGGGTTTGACCATGGCAAGTTCTTTTGCGCCGATGAGTCCCTTGGTCTGTGAGTTGAATGGGATATGCAGCGTAATAAAGTCGGACTCTTTGAGAAGCTGCTTCATATCCACGAGCGTCACGCCGAGTTTCTGGGCGTAATCGACGGATACCAGCGGATCGATACCGATAAGCCTCATTTCAAAAGCCTGCGCTCGTTTGGCTACCTCCGACCCTACGTTGCCTAGACCGATAATACCCAGGGTCTTGCCTCTTAACTCCGTGCCCATGAATTCGTTGCGTTTCCAGACGCAGCTTTTTAATGATGCGTTTGCTTGAGGTATGTTGCGGGCCAACGCCAGTATCAAAGCAATGGCATGTTCGGCGGCGGATACGGTATTGCCGGTCGGCGCGTTGATGACCACAATGCCGCAGCGCGTCGCGGCTTCCACATCGACGTTATCGATGCCCACGCCGGCGCGGGCGATAACCTGCAGGTTTTTACCTGCTTCTATAATGGCTGCGGTAACATTTGTCTGACTGCGTACTATCAGCGCGTCATAATTGCCGATGATTGCGATGATTTCTTCCGGCTTCAAACCGTCCTTGATATCGACCTGCGTGTTTTTCAGTAGAATATCAATGCCTTCTTCTGAAATGGGGTCGGTTATCAGTACCTTTTTTTTCTTATCCGCCATAGGAATATCCTTTTATTGCTTATTTTTTAAATCCGGCTAAAGGCAGGACTTTTTGTATGGCTGCAAGTATTTCTTTTATATCTTTTTCATCGACCAT
>MGMR01000037.1:5909-6562 GCA_001796495.1 Chloroflexi bacterium RBG_13_51_18 | reverse complement strand
GCAAGCCCTGCCCTCTCCCTTCAGGGTGAACCTTCAGGATGAACCCATCAAGGGAGAGGTGAAAAAACTTGATTCCCGCTTTCGCGGGAATGACGTTCATCATTTATTGAACCCCTGTTTAAATTCCTGGACCGCTTTTTTCAGGGTCTCTTCTATTTCAGCACTTAGCTCTTTAGTCTCGGCGACAGTTTTGCCTATGTTAGCGTAACTTGCTTCCATGAAGCGGTAGAACTCCGACTCGAAAGCGGCCAGTTTTTCTACCGGGATATCATCAAGATAGCCGTTGGTAACGGCATAGAGCATCATGACCTGCCTGTCCATAGGCACGGGCCCGAACTGGCTCTGCTTCAAGACCTCCTGGATGCGCTGGCCGCGTTCCAATTGCGACTGGGTGGCTTTATCGAGCTCGGCGGTGCCGAACTGGGCGAAAGCCGCCACCTCGCGGTACTGGCCCATATCCAGCTTGAGTCGACCGGCTACTTTCTTCATAGCCGCGGTCTGGGCTTTACTGCCCACGCGGGACACCGAGATGCCCACGTTCATGGCGGGCTTGATGCCGGCGTTAAATAAGTCCGACTCCAGGTAAAGCTGGCCGTCGGTAATGGAAATAACGTTGGTGGGGATATAGGCGGAAACGTCCCCCGCCTGCGTTT
>MGMR01000037.1:5432-5830 GCA_001796495.1 Chloroflexi bacterium RBG_13_51_18 | reverse complement strand
GCTACGGAGTCGGCAGCGCTGGCGGCCACGACAATGGTATGTTCCATGGCGCCGTGGGCGGTCAGTGTGGCAACGACACGCGCTACCTGGGAAACTTTCTGGCCGATGGCGACATAGATACAGATTAAGTCGCCGCCCTTCTGGTTAATGATGGCATCCAGGGCGATAGCCGTTTTCCCGGTGGAACGGTCGCCGATAATAAGCTCGCGCTGGCCGCGGCCGATGGGGAACATGCTGTCCACGGCTTTGATGCCGGTCTGCACGGGGGTGTCTACCGGGGCGCGTAAGACGACGTTAGGAGCGACACGCTCGATGGGGCGGGTCTTGTCCGTCTTCACAGCGCCTTTGCCGTCCAGGGGGCGACCAAGAGAGTCGACGACGCGCCCAATCATGGCTTC
>MGMR01000037.1:4138-5095 GCA_001796495.1 Chloroflexi bacterium RBG_13_51_18 | reverse complement strand
ACGGCGCCGACGATTTTCTGAAGGTCGGCCTGCCACCCGTCGAGCTCTTTTTTCTCCAGCGCTATCTCGAAGGCTGCCTGGGCATAGCGCCGGGCGTAAGCTTTTTTCGCCATATTCCTAAATTATTCCTTTTTCAGGGTAGAGCTTTCTTCCAGCACCTTATCAATAAGCTCGCGGTGCTCTTCTTTATCCAGGGATTTTTCAATAACCTTGCCCGCCGCCAGCACCGTTAATTCAGCAAACTCGCGGCGTACCTCGCTGATAGCGTCATCGCGCTCATGCTGTATCTCGGCCCGGGCGCGGGTAATAAGTGTTTCCGCCTCTTTCTTGGCGTCTTCCGTCGCCTTCTGCTTTACATCTTCCCCGGCCTTGACCGCGCGGGCGATTCTGTCCTGCCCCTCGCGGCTCGCCTGCTCAAGCTGCTTTTTCAGCTCTTCCTCGGCGCGGGCCGACTGCGCTTTGACTTCCTCGGCCTGCTCCATGCTCTCCTTGACACGCCGTGAACGTTCATCGAGCATGCGCATGATAGGCTTATAGGCGACGAAGCGCAGGACAACCAGCAGGATGATAAAGGTCACGACCTGCGTCAGTAACGTCGGCAAGCTAATCCCAAGTTCAGAAATACCACCCATATTAACCCCCTAGACTGCTTTTACAGTAAAAGGATTGTAAGGGCCATCTACGGTTAATGACAATTACATCGTCAGGACGGCGTGTAATATCACTCCGGCGATGACCATAACACCCAGTATCAACGCGGCGATAATAGCCGATATAAAAGTGGGTAGTCCTTCGTTTTCCATATTTACCCCCTCTGAAAATACCTCTTAGGCAATCATGGCAAGGATGATAGCCACAATCAGGGCGTAGATGCCGATGGCTTCAGCCATGGCGATGGCTATCAACATATTGGTCATGATGGGACCACGTGCCTCAGGATTGCGCGCCAGACCCTGC
>MGMR01000037.1:0-4069 GCA_001796495.1 Chloroflexi bacterium RBG_13_51_18 | reverse complement strand
GCCGCTAACATTTTGACTGCTTCTGCGTCCATGATTAATCCTCCTTAATCGATTCAGACCTTAATCAACAAAAATTAATGCGCTTCTTCCTCATGAGAGGTCACCGCCATAGCAGCGAAGGCGAGAGTCAGCCCGCTGAATACCAGAGCCTGGATGAAGCCGATAAACAGTTCCAACCCGTAAACCATCCAGCCTATTGCCATAGGAATCAGGAAAGCGGCGACCATTATCAATATTTCGCCCGCCGTCATATTGCCGAAGAGACGGAAGGTAAAACTGACGATGCGGATTAACTCACTGAGCGTTTCCAGCCCACCGACGAATATATCAATGAAACCGGAGAACAATCCGGAGAGACCTTTCTTCGGTTTGCCGCGAAACACATTGCCGATACTCCTGAAAAATCCGCCCATGTTGATAAACTTGCGGAGGTATTTTATCCCCAGCGTTTTAAGGCCGTAATATTCAACGAAAACGAAAGACACCAGCGCTATCGCCAGCGGTGTATTAACATCCGTATTGGCGCCCCGCAGCAATTCGTATTCATGCCCATGCACGATAATTTCTATCGAGCCGAAGCCCGGTATCAGGCTCAACCAGGCGTTAAACATCACAAAGAGAAAGATGGTACAAATAACAGGGAAAAACTTCCTGCCGTATTCCTCACCGGCAACGCTTTTACAAAAATCATAAATCCAGCCAAGTATAAACTCGAACGCAGCCTGCAATTTGCCGGGGACAAGCTTCATGCGGCGGGTAATCAGCCAGCTGACGAGCACGAGGAAAATGACGGTAACCCAGCCGGCGATAACGGTATTAGTAATCGGCAGGCCAAGAACGTGAAAAAGCACCGGCGCGGGGAGGTGGGGTTCCGGGGCGGGTACGCTTAACCAGGAGGGGAGACCGATATCCCCGACGATGTTTTTACCCAGAGGGCCGGCCAGAAATCCGATGACCAGAATGGCCAGGGCAATGATAACAACAATGATTAAAACAGGAAACGAACAGCCGAGACAGCCGCGCTTTTTAGGCCCAGCCACTAGCCATTCTCCTTGTCTTGCTTGTCATTCATGAGGGGTCGAATCATGCGATATACACCGTAAAAAGCTATTGCCAGACCCGCCAGCAGACCGAGAATCATAAATAACGGTTTTTTATCACCCAGCCACCAGCCGGCGAAGGTCCCCCCCACAATGCAGGTGGCGATGTAAAATCCAATACCGAGCAACCTGAAAGCCGGTACCAATTTATTCACACCGACCTCGCTACGCCCAACCTTGAGCATAATACCAGACTCTAGTACCTCGGGTCAAGTCATATGAGTATCTAGATATAGTACCAGCGATATATCTATACAAAACCGGGTAAAACCGATTCTTAAATACCATTAATTGAAGTCCGGGAATCACTGCAACCAGTCGATACAGCATTTATGAGCAACGGAAATAACGGAGGGTGTTATACTTTCTTGCCTTTAAAAGGAGATGTTCCGAAGTCGCCGGCTTTTACCTCGCCGGAGATATCGTTACCCGCTACTTTACCTTTGTAGTCCAGTTTCATGTTCCCCATGGGGCTGTTTATCTCCATACTCCAGGAGACCTCGTCCCCTTTTACGGTGCCGGTGAAGTCGTTTTTACCGAAAGAGCTTTCCATAGTGCCGCTGAGCTTAGCCCCATCGGACTTCAGGGTTAACTTCGATTCCTGCTTGCCCATCGGCGTATCAATTTCGATGTTATAGGTTCCGTCAACTGCCATGATGATACCTCCACAATTTAAATAATCCGTGTTTTATATAATCACAAAGTTGAACGAATAGTAGCATCAAGCGGTTTTGGTTGTCAAGCAAAAAAGCCCTGATTTTTTACTTCAGGGCTTTTAACTGCTTATTGCCGCCGGCTAAGACTTGCGTTTATCGAAGTCATCAAGGTCAAGGGTGTTGATAAAATCGTAGAAAGCGGACATTTTTTTCTTCATCTCTTCGTCATTGACCCTGGGCGGTTTGCCTGCCACCTCATCCTTTTCATCGAAGATAGGCTTGCCCGTTTCACCGTCCAGCATGATGCCGGCTTTGTCCAGCACTGATTCATCGGCGAAAATAGGCACACTGGTCCTGACGGCCAGCGCTAGAGCATCGCTGGGACGTGAGTCCACTTCCACCTGCTTGCCTTCAATATCAAGGATAACTTTAGCGAAAAAGGTGTCATTCTTAAGGTCGTTAACGATGATGGAGTTGACCGCAGCCCCAAGAGTATCAATTACAGAGTTTAACAGGTCATGGGTCAGGGGGCGGGGCACAGCTACCCCCTGGAGTTTTACCGCGATGGCATCCGCTTCCGCCGGGCCTATCCAGATTGGCAAATACCGGTCTGACTCTTTTTCTTTAAGAATAACCACGCGCTGGTAGTTCATCAGGCTGACGCGGATACTATCTATCGTCATTTCTATCATGGTAAAACCTCCCTCTCCCAAATCACATCCGGTGTATTTAATTCTAAACCCACATTATCAACCCTGTCAAATAAACATTGCGCCGGCAGGGGAATATAAAATCCGGCGACCGGTAAATTCGCACAGTATGGAAAAACGAAACGGATTGACTATTTTATGCGTATATAACATAATACCTCTGAATAATCGTATTAATATTGAATACAATAGATGAACAGGTTAAAGTATAGCCGGTGTTCAATACCGCGGGGGCATCATGACTGCGCCGCGTAAGATAGCGCCCTTCCGCGATGCGGTCGACCAGGCTATCGCGGCCCGTATCGTGATAGGGGTTACCGGCCACCGCAAGCTGGAAAACCCCATTTCTCTCGGTGATGCCGTCCAGTCAGCGCTCCAAAAAATCAGACAGATGGCCCCGGAATTACAGTCCACTCCCCTGCTCTTCAGCGTTCTTTCGCCCCTGGCCGAGGGCGCCGACCGCCTTATTACTATAGAAGTGCTGAAAAATGCGGGTTCGCTGCTGGAAGTTATCCTCCCCATGGAAAAGGAAGAATATGTTAAAGACTTCCAGACCGACGATTCAAAAAAAGAATTTGAAGAGCTGATAAGCCGGACTAACATTATCAGGATACTTTCGCCTAAAAGCAGCAAGGAAGAAGCCTATGAGCGGGTCGGGCGCTATATCGTGGAACAATGCGATGTGCTTATCGCCCTGTGGGACGGAAAGCCTTCCGCGGGCCGCGGCGGCACCGAGGAGATAGTCCGGTACGCCCGTGATACCAAATGCCCCCTGGTCTGGATAAACGCTGCAGACAGCTCTCAAATCAGTTTCGAGACAGGCCGCGGTCTCGACCCCAGGCCTTTTCTCGACCTTGATGATTATAACCTGAAGCGCGTTGCCTCCAAAGGATTCGAGACCCGTTTTAACCGGGATATCCGGTTGTTTTCAGACCAGGTAAAACGCGCCGGCCTGCCCCCGGACAAAGTCCTGCCGACTATTGAATTTCTCCTCAAACGCTACATCCGGGGGGATAAACTGGCCCTGGATATTCAACATCTTTATTACCGGGCGGAGACAGTTGTTCATTCTCTAGCCCTGGCCGCGGTAATGATAGCGGCATTCCAGGTGCTGTTCCTACCCGACCTGCCGGTTATCCTGGTATCGGAAATCGCGTTGATGCTGGCAGTGCTGGGAATTGTCTGGATAGGGAGGCGGCAGCGCTGGCATGACCGGTGGATAGACTACAGGTTCCTGGCGGAAAGATTCCGTTCGGCGCTGTTCATGGCGATAGCCAACGTCGATGTGGCGATACTGAGGCCGCCCCGCCACCTGAGCCTGTCTTACTCCCCTAAAGACTGGATGGTAGCCGCCTTCTCCACCGTCTGGCGGATGAAACCCCGGATACCGGCTGATGACGGCTCCCTGTTCGAGGGAGTAAAGCAGTTCCTCTGCGAGGCGTGGATTAACGACCAGATATTTTATCATGAAGGAACCAGCAAACGCCACCTCGGCAGGCACCGGCGCATGACCGCCGTAAGCTATGTTTTATTCGGGCTGACTATCGCGGTAGCGGTTGCTCACATAGCTAAAGTGGGCCCCCCTTTCCTGGAGACGGTCTTC
>MGMR01000036.1 GCA_001796495.1 Chloroflexi bacterium RBG_13_51_18 | reverse complement strand
GGTTAAAAAATCGCGGGCATCCACGTGGTATACCTCGGCACGCTTATCTTTGAAAGCGCCTTGAGCGTGCTCCGGCAGGTATTTTTTACATAAAGCCGTCACCTCATCGTCAATGTCCGCCATCACGGCTTTCTTGACTGTTTTGTGCCTTAGTACTTCCCGCAATGTCGCCCCTTCTCCTCCCCCGGCGATGAATACGGTTTCCGGCTTCGGATGTGCTATCATCGCCGGCTGCACCAGAGCCTCGTGATAGATAAACTCATCCCTCTCGCTGGACTGTATCTTTCCATCGAGTACGAGGCACACGCCCATCAAGCGACTCCGGACGAAGCGCACATTCTGGTATTTCGTCCGCCCCTCGTATAAGACCTCGTCGATACGGTGCAGCTGGTAAAAGTCTTCGTTTATTTTGTCTTTAAGCCATTTATCTGGATCTGTATCCATAAAATACCTGTTCTTTAGACTGTAACCAGGACCCCCCTCGGTATCTCCGTAAGCGAGTGATTCTTCGCCCCCAGCCTCTCGATAAGCACCCTCGCCGCTATTTCCGGATTAACCGTTGTGCCGCAGGTAAATACATCCACCGCCGCATACCCGAACTCCGGCCACGTATGGATGGATATGTGAGACTCGGCTATCACCACCACCCCACTCACCCCCTGCGGGCTGAACCGGTGGAAAGACTCCCCCAGCACCACCGCCCCGCAGTCGATGGCGGCTTTTATCGTCGCCTCGCGGATAAGGTCCAGGTCGTTTAGTGCCCCCCTTTCACAGTCGTGCAGTTCAACCAGAAGATGCCTTCCTAATGCATTCAATCACCTGCCCCCCTTTGTAAATTTTTATTCCCGTTACTCTTGCCCGGCCCGGGTTGCCGCTAATACAAATAATAATAATTTTTTAGTTATTTTTATTATTTACCCGCCAGTATCCTTTTTGCCCTATCATACATATTCGGGAAAAGGTCTGGCGGAACGTTTTCCCTACCGAGTTTCTTGAAAACCATGTATCTCGCGCATTCAGAATTACTTCCAAGGCAAAATCTTCGTTTATACATTTCTCCGAGTGCATCAGACACTTTCATTTTGTCATTGAAGAATATGCATCCTTTCAACAATTCACACTCTGCCATTTTCTTCTCCTTTCACCTTTTTCTTTTAGTAATTTCTGCTTCAATCAGGGTTTCACCAAATAAAAATTCCCAGAGCAATGCAAACCACCCCAGGAACCTACCCCGCTTCCTTATTGTTAAAAAGTCGGGGAATACCGTTAAATACGGATTTTGCCTAGTCCGGTATTTTTATAAAACTCCTTTCCTGTTAGCTGATATCTTTAATATCCAGGTTCTGTTTCACCGTTTCCGCCAGTTTTGCCAGTTTCTTTTCGTGGTCCGGCGCGGTCTTTGCCAGGGCTTTTTCTATGCTCGCCACGATGTCGTTGATATTGGTCTCGGTTGAAATAATCGGTATGCCCTTGCTTTCCGCTTTATAGAGAACGCCATAGGCAGGTTGCTTATTGCCGCCGCTCAAAACAAGGCAGCTCGTCGGGGTTTCCAGCGCCGCCAGTTGCATATCCAGCCTGTCCTCCCGGACTACTGCGGCTTTATTTTTCTTACGCCCGAAATAATCAAGCCCCGACCCCACCACCATCGCCCCCAGCATGTAGTTCTCCACCAGTTCCCCGGACTTTTCAGCATGGTTAAGTATCTTCCCGCCGATGCATTCCGCCAGCTCGCCCACCGTTATCGCCAGCAGCGCCCGGTTCTCCGGTATTACCCCCAGTACTTTAATCCCCTCCGCCCCGTATTTCGCCGCCACCTCTTCTTTTGTGTGTTTTAACAGTCTCTGCGGCACTTTGTTGATGATTGCTCCCACCAGGCTCTCCCCGAACCCTTTATATACACCAATTGATTTTGCCGTTTTATCGCTAAAAGCTTCCACCGCAATGACTTTAGCCTTCATTTCTTTAGCCGCTTCGTAGGCCGCCTTGCTGTCGTTTTCGCCAGCTTTCTTTCCGATTCTGGCCTCGGCTAATACAATATCCCTGCCTTTTACTGCATTGCGCTCGCCGGCGATAATCTCCAGCCCGGGTATTTTCTTCATCAGGCTGGTATCGGCGTCTTTTGCCGCGGCTTTGAGTTTAAGGTAGCCTGCCTTTTTCCCGGCGTTTATCAGGTTAATCGCCAGGCCGGCGCAGATGGCAGTCTTCCCCGCTCCTTCTTCCCCAACGATTAAATATAATGCGCCCAACAATTTCTCCCGTCATTTTAAAATAAATTAAACCAATATATTATAATCCTTTATTCGGATTACGTAAAGAGGTATAATCTAAAAAAGCCCTTTTGTTGTATCGTGAATAAACTGCGCCTATGAAAGAAATGCTTTCTATTATTATACCCACCTATAACGAAAAGGATAACATTGCCCCTCTCGTCGAAAGAGTCCATCGGGCCTTGTCAGGTCGCGACTTTGAGATAATTATCGTTGATGATAATAGCAAAGACGGCACTATTGAAATTGCCGAAGGTTTATCAACGCGTTATCCGGTTAAATTATTCGTGCGCCGCGAAGAAAAAGGGCTGGCAACCGCCGTGATTCATGGCATCAAGCAGGCTTCCGGTAATATTATCGGCGTCATGGATGCAGACCTGCAGCACCCCCCGGAAGTCCTCCCCGATTTACTCAAGGCTATGGAGGGCGGGGCGGATATTGTATTTGCCAGCCGCTATGTCGAGGGAGGCGGCTGCCCGGGCTGGGATTTGACGCGTAAAATCATCTCTAAAGTTGCGTTGATGGTGTCCCATATTCTCCTGCCCTCTTCGCGCCGGGTTAAAGACCCCCTCACCGGTTTTTTCATGTTCCGGCGGGAAAATGTTACTGTGGAACACCTCAAACCCATCGGTTACAAGATTTCTCTGGAAATAATGCTGGTCGGCTCTTTTAAAAACGTCGTCGAAGTGCCTTTTATCTTTAAAGAGAGAAGCGCCGGCCAGAGCAAGCTCCGGCCTCAGCAGCAGATCGACTACCTGAAACATGTCTTCAGCCTGATGGCGCGCACCGGAGAAATCAAGCGGTTCCTTAAGTTTATCGCCGTCGGCATCAGCGGCACGCTGGTGAACCTCGGCGTCTTGAAACTGGTTACAATGTTTACCGGCTGGCACGAGAATGTTCAGTTAATCCCCGGCATTGAAGTCTCTATCATTACCAACTTCCTGCTGAATGATTTCTTTACCTTTGCTGACCGCCGCACCGGCAGTAAGCTATCGTTCTTCGGACGTTTGGCTAAATACAATCTTGTCGCCCTGGCCGGAGCGCTTATCAACTGGGGCATAGCTGCTCTGCTGGTTAACGCCGGCCTGAATATCTTCTTGTCCGACTTTATTGGTATTGTCATCGCTTTCCTGTGGAACTACTTTTTTAGCACGATATGGGCATGGAAATAAAAAGCAAGTTAAACAAATTCTATAAGTGGCAATATTTCTGGCTTTTGCTGATTGTCCTTTCCACTCTGATTATGCATTTTTGCATCATAACTAACCCCATCGGGCCTATTTTTGATGAAATCCATTATGTTAAAGACGCCCGGGTTATCACGGAAAATCATACCACTGAACGGTTTGAACACCCGCCGCTGGGTAAACTCATAATCACCGCCGGCATGGAAATTTTCGGCGATAATGTCTGGGGCTGGCGCGTTTTTCCCATCCTTTTCGGCACCGCCACCATCGTGCTTTTTTATTTCCTCTGCCGCCGCCTAAATATGTCGCCCAGAGCCTCCAACATCGCCACCTTTTTGCTGGCTTTTGAGAATATGACCTTCGTTCAAAACAGCGTCGCTATGCTGGATGTCTTTTATCTCACTTTTATGATGGCGTCCTTTTTACTCTATGTCTGTCGTAAGTACATCTTATCGGGAGTCGCTGTCGGGCTTAGCGGCCTGGCCAAGCTCAACGGACTGCTGGCTTTGCCGGTCATCGGAATTCACTGGATATTTTCAAGGCAGCCCCGTTCCTGGTGGTTTTTGCTGCTTATCTTGTTCGCCATCCTTTCCTTCGTGGAGCTGATGATTGTCTTCGATTTTGCCATTACCCGCGATTTTTCGGCGGTATCGGACCCGATTCACCGGATTCAACAGATGCAGTCCCTTAGCGGCAGTCTTACCTTCGCCACCGTTACCCACCCGGCTGCTTCCCACCCCTGGGAATGGGTTATTTTTTACCGGCCTATGGCTTACTGGTATATGCCCCATTACACCGGCGCTATCAGCTTTACCATCTGGGCGATGATTATCCCCACCTTTATCTATATGCTCGTCAGGGCGATTAAACGCAGCGATGCCGCCCTTTTCGGACTTTCATGGTTCGCCGCCACCTTCCTGATATGGATACCCGCCACCCTTATCACCGATAGGGTCACCTATCCGTTTTATTTCTACCCCGCTATCGGCGCTATCTGTCTCGGACTTGGAATGGCTTTGACACAACTCCTCGATTATTTCCGCGACGGCAGGATAACCTGGCTTAGAAGGACAGCCCTCATCTTCTTTATTATTTTTATCGTGGCGCACCTGATATCTTTCTTAATCCTCTCGCCCCTTATCCCCGTCGACTTCGCTAAACTGGTCGGCATTACCCCCAGCTAATAATCTTTTCTCTGTTGTCGTCACGAGTCTTCTAGAAAATGGCTATAAATAGCCGTCAATAGCGAATATAGGGGTATTGACCATTATAAAACATATATATATCATGGAGTTAAAGAGTCGTTCTGCGACGAAAGGAGGACAGTAATGAGTTTTGAGCCGCAATATGAAAAACTCCGCATCTGGAACATTTTCATGGGGTTCCTTCACCTCGTTCAGGGGCTGCTTATAGTCCTGATGACCAACAACTTCAGACTACCGATTACCACATCGTTCCTGACACTGGACCCGGCAACGGGGAAGCTCTGGCCGGAGACGAGCACACTGGTCAATCTACCTTTCGGGATAATGGTGGCCGTGTTCCTGTTCATTTCCGCCGTCGCCCATTTCACCATCGCTTCGCCGGGGACATTCGGGTGGTATGTCAATAATCTTAAGAAGGGCATCAACTACGCCCGCTGGT
>MGMR01000035.1 GCA_001796495.1 Chloroflexi bacterium RBG_13_51_18 | reverse complement strand
TCAGCTGTCCCAGCCCCCAGTCCTCCAGCATTAGCGGGATTTGATATATCGTCGATACGGTAGGCAGCGGAATTACCGCCTCCTTTACCACGTCGCAGAAAAGCGATATTTTATCCCGCAGGTTTTCTGCAATTTCATAGTCGCTGCGGCAGATGATTACATCCGGTTGTATACCGATGCGCCGCAGCTCGTTGACGCTGTGCTGTGTGGGCTTGGTCTTAAGTTCGCCGGTGGAGACTAGGTATGGCAGGAAGGTAACATGTATATAGAGAACGTTGTTCCTGCCTACGTCGTTCCTCATCTGGCGGATGGCTTCCAGGAACGGCTGCCCCTCGATATCGCCCACCGTGCCTCCCACCTCGATGAGAATCACCTCCGCCTCCGATTTATCGGCTAGCTTCTTAAAACGACCCTTTATTTCATTGGTAAGGTGCGGCACTATCTGTATCGTGCCCCCCAGGAAGTCCCCCCGCCTTTCCTTGGTAATCAGGGTGCTGTAAATCTGGCCGGAGGTTGTGTTGGAGTCCGCCGTGCATTCGATGTCTATAAACCGCTCGTAATTCCCCAGGTCGAGGTCGGTCTCTGCCCCGTCCTTGGTAACGTAGACCTCCCCGTGCTGGTAGGGGGACATCGTGCCGGGGTCGACGTTCAAATACGGGTCGAGCTTTTGCACCGCCACCGTAACCCCGCGACTCTTCAGTATCGTGCCGATAGAGGCGACGGTGATTCCTTTCCCTACGGAACTCACTACACCACCGGTCACAAATATATACTTCGGCATAATATACTATGATAAACCTGGAATTATTCCAGTGTTATCCCTGGGAATTTTGCTGGGAATCATTTCGGGAATCGGTAACACAGTGCCTCTGGAAATAAGTATTTTTTTACTTTAAAAATAGGGATACACTGTCGCATCGGGTGGGGGTTTCTTTTTATTATAAGAACGGGTATATAGTTTGTCAAGCCTTATTAGTATTATGCCTTTTGATAAAGTCCAGTACTATCCGGGTCGCTCCTCCCCCGCTTCAAAAAGTATATACCCCGCCTTAATTACGCCTTATTCACTCTTGCTAGGAACTCTTTGATAAGAGGTACCACTATTTCGGTACTGCCGCCTCCCAGCATATGGTCAAGACCGGGTAAAGAGACCAAAGTAGCGTTTGGCAACATTTTACTGGTTTCTATAATCTGTTGAAAACCAAAATCTTTTTCCCCGGCGTAAAGTAAGATTGGCATCTTCATATTTGGCGTGTCGTTTATTACGGGAGGAAAGGACATCATTGCCTTGCATAAAGCTGCCAGTGCTTTGTAATCGTTGGTAAAAATATGTGCTTTCACATCAGGCGGTAGTGGGCTGGTTTGCTCATACGTAGCAATTATCGCTTCTGCTCCGCTTTCGTATAGCTTGATTTGTCCCTCTAGCATTTCAGGAGGCGGATTTTGTGCCCCGCACCCGCCGATTATCAGAGATGTTATTCTCTCCGGAATACGCTTGGCAAGTTCGTAACAAATTCCTCCGCCGAAAGAATAGCCCATGAAGTTAGCCGTTTTTATATCAAGCCTGTCCAGCACCGCTGTCACGTCACCGACTATATTCTCAACCATATATAGCGCCGGGTCATGAGGTTTATCGCTTTTCCCGTGCCCCCTGAAATCCATAAGGATAATCTGACACTCGTCCTTCAAAGCGTCAACATATCCGGTTTCTTTCAAGCCATCTATATTACCTGTCAAACCATAAAGCATTACCAGCGGCGGGCCTTTTCCCTCGACTTCGTAATAGATATTTATTTCGCCGTTCTTTGCATATGGCATTTTATCCTCACCGAACCTTTATATTTTTTTAAGTAAGCATTAAAGCACTTTAGTTTAGTTATTCTCTATTTCTTTGTCAAGAGATATTGACCTTAGGGAGTAGCCTGCGAAGAGGGGCGCTAGCCCCTCTTAACAAATCCTCCCCCTCTCCGCCCGCGGAGAGGGGGATTCAAGGGGGCGAGGTCTTGACCCACAATTGACACCCCTTTTCCCCCCATTGTAGACTAATGTAGGTCTTTTTCCTCATCTTAAGGAGATAGTTCTTATGAGTTTCTTAAGCCGCACCGACCCTGAAGTCCATGATGCTATCGAATGTGAAAAGCAGCGCCAGAAGGAAATTGTCAACCTCATCGCCTCGGAAAATTACACCAGCCGCGCCGTGCTGGAAGCCCAGGGCTCTTTCCTTACTTATAAATACGCTGAAGGCTATCCTGGCAAACGCTATTACCGCGGCTGCGATAATGTGGACATTATAGAAGCATTGGCTATTAAGCGCGCTAAAGAGCTTTTCCACGCTGAACACGCCAATGTCCAACCCCACAGCGGCTCGGCGGCCAACATGGCGGCTTATTTCGCTTTGCTGGATTACGGCGATACCGTCATGGCCATGGACCTGTCCCACGGCGGTCATCTTACCCACGGCTCTTCGGTTACCTTTTCCGGCCGTTCGTATAAATTCGTCCCTTACCATGTCAACCGTGAGACTGAGCGTATCGACTTCCCGGAAGTCGAAAGGCTGGCTAAAGAGCATAAACCCAAGCTGATTCTCGCTGGATACACCGCCTACCCCCGGACTATAGATTTCGAGAGATTCCGCCGCATCGCCGACTCCGTTGGCGCTAAGCTTATGGTGGATATGGCGCACATTGCCGGCCTTGTAGCTGCCGGCCTCCATCCCACCCCCATCCCCTATGCCGATGTTGTCACCACCACCACCCACAAGACCCTGCGGGGCACCAGCGGCGGCCTGATACTCTGTAAGGCCGAATATGCTCAAGCTATCGACTCCGCTGTCTTCCCGGAAGCGCAGGGCAAGCCCCTAATGCATGCCGTCGCCGGCAAAGCGGTCGCTCTCCTAGAAGCCATGCAGCCCTCCTTCGTTGATTACCAGAAAGCCATCCTGGAAAATGCCCGTGCCCTCGCGGCTGAACTGCAAAAGCAGGGACTGCGCCTCGTCTCCGGCGGCACGGATAACCACCTCGTTCTCGTCGACCTTTCCGCAACCGGCGTCACCGGCAGTCACGCTGCCAAAGTCCTCGACTCCGCCGGTATCGTTACCAATAAAAATACCATTCCTTTCGATACCCGTTCCCCCGCCGTGACCAGCGGCATCAGGCTGGGCACTCCGGCGGCCACCACCCGCGGATTCGGTACCTCGGAAATGCGGCAAATCGCTGACTTGATTGTGCGGGTCATCAAAAACGCTGGCGATGAAAAAGTCATTGAAGAAGTCCGGCAGGAGGTGGCCAAAATATGCCGCCGCTTCCCCGTCCCCGGTATCGATGAATAACCCGCCTTAAAGGTGGTATAATCTGTTTAAGGTAATTCTATATGAAAAACGGCAACATTAATGTCCTCGGCGCTATCGGTAACACCCCGCTGGTTCAGCTTACCAATCTGAACGGCAAAGCCGGTGTCAAGATTTTCGCCAAGCTGGAGGGGAATAACCCCGGCGGCTCCATTAAAGACCGCCCCGCTTTCTACATGATTACGATGGCGGAAAAGTCCGGCGAATTGACTAAAGAAAAGACCATCATCGAGCCTACCTCCGGCAACACCGGGATCGCTGTCGCCATGATTGGCGCTGCCAAGGGCTATAAAGTCAAGCTGTTCATGCCGGAATGTGTCAGCGTTGAAAGGCAGCTCATTCTCCAGGCTTTCGGCGCCGAGGTCGTCCTTACTCCCGCTAAAGAAGCCGTCGATGGCGCTATTCGCCGCGCCCACGAGGCTTTAAAAAACGAACCGGGCAAATACTTCATGCCCAACCAGTTTGATAATCCTAATAATGTCCTCTCCCATTATGAGACCACCGGCCCGGAAATTTTCCGTCAGACCGGGGGCAAAGTCGACATCTTCGTTTGCGCCATTGGCACGACGGGTACTTTAATGGGCACCGGTAAATACCTGAAAGAAAAAATCGACGGCATCAAGATCGTTGCCGTCGAACCCACTCTGGGCCATACCATTCAGGGACTAAAAAATATGCAGGAAAGCGTCGTCCCCGGCATTTATAACCCTGAAATATATGATGAAAAGCTGATTGTTGAAGACGGTGATGCTTTCGAGACCGCCCGGCTGCTCGCGGTAAGGGAAGGCCTTTTCACCGGCATGTCCAGCGGCGCCGCTGTAGCCGGAGCTTTAGAAGCCGCCAAAAATGTGAAAAAAGGCAATATCGTCGTTATCCTGCCTGACCGCGGCGACCGCTATTTAAGCACCACCCTCTTCCGCTCCATCTGCGCCAAGTGCCCGCCCTAATAAACCACCGGCGCTGATTGCAGAATCTTGTCCCGGTCGCCTTTTTCCAGAAATAATCGACTGAAATCGTCTTTGCGCGGATAACTGTTTTAATTTGCTGGTTCTGTTTTTACCCCAGGGCTCGAATCAGGTCGCCAACGGCGTGTTCGCGTTCCATGTTGTGCCGCATCGGTAGTTCGGGGTGTATCTGATATTTATTGCCGCGGCCTACTTTTCGCCGTATGATGTAGCCATCGGCAATGAGGTCGTGGATAACTTTCTGAATAGCTCGCTCGGTAACTCCTGCCTCTTGGGCAATCTCACGGCATGTAGCCTGCGGGTGTTTCACCAGGTAAACCAGCACCCTGCCGTGATATGTTAAAAATGTCCATGGTCGCGCTTTTATATTGTTCATGTTGCCCGCTTAAATTACTTGACCTCTGATACCCGGTTGAGTTATCATATGAATGAATATTCGTATATTATTGTTCGTATATATTTGGTTACTATTATATCACTTGTGGACAATGTAATCCAGTAATTTAGCTGTTGTAGCCAATATTACTTTTAACTCAATAAAAACATTTAAAAACAAGGCATAGTAGGAAAGAAAACGAAAGAAGAATTTAAACCCGGAAAGCCCAACTCATTCAGGATTCACAATTTGTATGGGATTGACGGAAAAGGGTATAGTATATCATGTCAAGGAGGAAGTCTTGAAAAATTATCTTGCAGCTTTACAGGCTAAAACCAGCCAGAAAGACTATGATAAGTTATCTGCCATAGATAATGTAGAGGTGCACAAAGCAATTTATGAGTCGGCTGAACTCTGTAATCCGGATACTATCTTTATCTGCAGTGACACTCCTGATGAGGTTGCTAACATCAGGAATATGGCCATTGTTGCCGGTGAAGAAAGCGCCGCTTTAGCTGCCCCGGGGCATACTTTCCATTTTGACGGCCCCTATGACCAGGGGCGTGACCGGGCGGTAACCAAGCTCCTTGTGCCTAGGGGAGAATCTCTTAATGAGGCTCTCAACCAGATTGAACGGGAAGAGGGAATTACGGAAGTACAGGGGTTGTGCAAGAATTCGATGGAGGGGCGCACTATGATTGTGCGCTTTCTTACTCTGGGACCGGCTGATTCCGAATTCACCATTTATTGCTTGGAGTGTACCGATTCCTGGTATGTGGCTCACAGCGTCGACCTCCTGTACCGGAAGGGCTATGAAGCTTTCCGCAAAGCAGGCCCGGGGACGGAATTTTTTAATACCTTACACTCGGCGGGTAAAATAAACGAAAAAATGGTGAGTGTGAACTATGAAAAGAAACGTATTTATATAGATTACTCGGCGAACACGGTTTATAGCATCAACAACCAGTACGCCGGTAATTCCATAGGTTTTAAGAAACTCGCCCTCCGGCTGGCTATTCGCAAAGCCCATCAGGAAGGGTGGCTTGCCGAGCACTTCATGATAATGGGAGTCAATGGTCCGGATGGACGCAAGACCTATATTGCCGGCGCTTTCCCCAGCGCCTGCGGCAAGACCTCTACCGCTATGCTTCCGGGAGAAACCATACTGGCTGATGATATCGGCTACGTCCGCAATATCGGCGGCATCTGCCGCGCTGTGAATATCGAATGTGGTATCTTCGGCATCATTCAGGATATTAATCCCAAGGATGACCCACTTATCCACGAGATACTTACCAACCCAGGCGAAATTATCTTCTCCAATGTCCTGATTAAGGATGCCAGACCGTGGTGGCTGGGAATGGATGTCGAGCTTCCCAAAAGCGGGATAAACTTTACAGGCGACTGGTTTGAAGGCAAGACAGATGAAAAGGGAGAAGAAGTTCCGCCGGCTCATAAGAACGCCCGGTATACTATTGCCCTTAAAGTGCTGGCAAATTGCGACCCTGAACTGGACAATCCTTCGGGCGTTGAATTAGGGGGCATACTATACGGCGGTCGTGACTATCGCAGTTACGTGCCGGTGCAGCAGGGATTTGACTGGGAGCACGGTATTGTTGCTTACGGCGCTGCCCTGGAGACCGAAACAACTTTCGCCACCATCGAGGCGGAGGGCAAGCATGAGATAAACATCATGAGCATTCAGGACTTTATCTCTATTCCGCTGAGGCAATATCTCCATAACTACCTCCAGTTCGGGAAAAATCTTGATAAAATGCCGCTGGTATTTGGGGTAAATTACTTCTTGAAGGACCGGGAAAACGGTGAATTCTTAAATGGTCACCAGGATAAGCATGTCTGGGTAAAGTGGATGGAACTCCGCATAAATAATGGCGTCGGTGCCATAGAGACTCCTACTGGCTGGATTCCTAAATATGAGGACTTGCAGCCCCTCTTCCGTCAGGTCTTGGATAAGGATTATTCTAAAGAGGATTATATAAAGCAGTTTACCATTCGTGTCTCGGAAAACCTGGCCAAGCTCGACCGCGTGGAAAAGTTTTACCATGAAAATATCGACGATTTATCGGCTGAAGTCTGGCATGTGCTCAAAGAACAGCGTGAACGCCTGCTTAAAGCTCAGGAAAAATATGGCGACTATATCTCGCCGGAAGTTCTTCAGGGATAAAGCTTTCGGATTCTGTAAAAATTGACCTGTGATAAAACTATATTCGCACAGGGAATAACACTGGAGCAGGTTGAAATGGGTGATGTCTGAATTGTCGGGTGCAAAATCAGGGTCAATAACTGTTGAAGCCTACATAGATATCGAGACCACCGGCCTCACCTATTCCGCCAGTGAAATCACCGTCGTCGGCATTTTTCTCTGCCGCGGCGATGAAACTGAATTCATCCAGTTCGTCGGCGGTGATATCTCCGCCGACGCTATCCTGGAAGCCCTTGAAGGCGTCGATATTATCTATACCTATAACGGCAGCCGCTTCGACCTGCCCTTTATTCATTCCCGCTTCGGTATAAATCTCGCCCAGCTTTACCGCCACCGCGACCTCATGTATGATTGCTGGAGCAAAAACCTGCGCGGAGGGCTTAAAGGCGTGGAAAGGCAGGTCGGCATTACCCGTCAGTTGCCGGATATGAACGGCTGGGAGGCCGTGAAGCTCTGGTGGAAATATATTGACGCCTTTGACCTTGATGCCCTCAACAAACTCTGTGAGTATAATAAAGAAGATGTCGTCAATCTCAAGACCCTGCGGGATATTTTAATTTAACGTTGCGGGGTATTTAGAGTTCTCTATATGTCACAAAATACTTTATTGTTACCTCAGCCAACAATCTAGATGAATGTTAAGCTGGAGAAAACATAAATGTATTTTCTTCTATTACTTTAATTGAGCTACCGGACTACCGGCTCAACCAGTTCAATCGAAAGCTGTCCTGCGTCTATTTCAGCTAGAAGACCTTCTGGCATCGGCATGAACACACCACTGTGGCCGAAATCAGCATTGCCGATGATCGGGAAACCGTAATCTTTGGTGATTTCAAGGATTAATTCTCTAATATCGGGTAGCATTCCTTCATAGTCTTTCTCTTCGCAATCAACTAGTTTCCCCACTACCATCCCGGCTACCGTATCGAACATCCCTTCGGCCTCAGCGATAGTGAACTGTCTCTCGATTTCATGCGGCTGCGTCTGGAGTCCCTCCCAGAACAGGATGCTGTTCTCCATTGACGGCCAGTAACTGGTGCGGTACAAGCTAGTAATCGCTCCGAGATAGCCGCCGATTAATCGCCCCCTTGCCCTGCCAGGCCGCCAACATTCCCACTGCGTAAAAGCCGATATCTTTCCTGGAGGTTCCGGATGTGTGCAGCATTTGAGAAACAGATCGATATTATATCGGGTTACTGGATTATTCCGATCGGCGCCGAAGCCGAAGGTCAGGTCCAACCCGTAGATAGACACCATCTGGGCTTTCGAGAGAAAAGCCAAGTTCAGGTGGCCGATATCGCTCATCCCGCTGAATAGTTTCGGATTGGACTTTATCGTTTCGTAATCAAGCAGCTTCAACAGCTGTGCCGCAGTGTCGCCTCCTATCAGGCAGATAATTGCTTTTGTTTCAGGGTCAGTGAAAAATTCCATTAGCTCCTTGGCCCGGTCTTCAGGCAAGGCGGAACTATTCCGGTATCTCGAACGGACGGTTGGCCCCAACTCCACGCGGAACCCGAGTTCCTGCAGTGTGGCGATGCCATTTGCGACAGCTTCCTCATTGATGATGTGCATCGACGGGGCAACTATCCCAATCTTGTCACCGGTTTGCAGGGCAAACGGTTTAACCAGTTCCATATCGTTCCTCCGATTTGAGATAAGGTTGATATTAGGATGAGCTTTCATTATAGAGTTTGATATATAATAGAACAATTGTGCTAGCACGTCAATGACTGGATATTAAATACCAAGTAATGAAACGGGCAATCGTTTAACGGCTGATATCACTACTTTGTGGTACAAGAGCCGAGGCTTGTGCGCATTTTCCCACAAACATGCTACAATAAGCCATTGATAAACCTAATACTCTTGCCGCCTATCGTATTTGTATACTAACTTAATACCGGCTTCCGCGGATAGTTGTTCACTTTCTTCAGCAAGCTGATATTTGCGTTCACAGACCACTCTTTGAATTCCACAGTTGATCAAGAGCATGGCACAAGTCCGACAAGGGGTCATTCTCAAATAGATGGTGGCGCCTTCAATGGAAATCCCTCTTTTGGCAGCTTGGCAGATAGCGTTCTGTTCAGCATGCACTGTGCGTAAACAGTGTTCACTTATTTCACCGTTTTCTTGTATCACTTTCTTCATCAGATGTCCCACATCGTCACAATGAGGTAACCCGGCGGGAGAGCCAACGTATCCTGTAGCCAATACCTGTTTGTCTCGGATAATCACACAGCCGCTTTTGCCACGGTCGCAGGTCGCCCTGTTTGAGGCAGCATTGGCTAGCTCCAAGAAATAGTCATCCCAAGACGGGCGTTCATTCTTTTGGCCGCTATTAACCATGTGATTTTCTCCTTTGCCTGGTAACTTCCTATGGCTTTAAGACAGTGCTCAGATGTTCCTTAAACTTCCTCTGCGCAGAACAGTATAGCAGGTATCCGTACATTCAACAAAACGCCCAATTGTTTACACTCACACCTTCCTGGATAGGTTTCCCCCTCTCTAACAATAAAAAAAGGACTAATTGGATAGTTGAGTTTGAGAGGGGGACAAAGGGGGTGAGAATTAAGAGTATGGTAACAACTCTTTGTATTGCAGCAGGTATTGGGGGGATGAGCTTCCCCATCATTAGTGCTATAATAAAAATGCGGCAAACCTTGGTAAAAAGAGAGGGGATTTTTCATGAACGACGAACTCAAGGTATTTACTGGTAATGCTCACCCGGAATTAGCTATGGCG
>MGMR01000034.1:4389-5490 GCA_001796495.1 Chloroflexi bacterium RBG_13_51_18 | reverse complement strand
TAAAAGTATTCTATCTTCAGCGAGAGCCTGCTTTACCATCCGGGAGTCGTCTTCAGCGGTGAAGAAAAGGCTGTCAAAGCCCATCATCCGCAGCCAGCGTGCTAGTTTGCCCACGTTATGGTCGACGATGAATTTCATGGGACTAATTCACCTCACCAATTTGTATCCCCCTCTCCTTGAAATAAGAGGGGGAGTGACGGATTGCTTCACTTCGCTCGCAATGACAGAGGAGGGGGAGGATAGGCATTAATCAATGCCTATATGTTAATGCGCATCCCCTCGCGGGCAAAGCGGATTTTAGTCTTCAAAGCTTTTTCTGCGGCACGTATTTCAGCTTTGATTCCCTTTTCGTCGAGGGGGTTGATGTGCACTAATACTACCTGCGGCAGGTAACTTTTCAGGCTGTAAAAGGACTCCAGTTCCTTCTGGAGAAGGGTGGGGGTCAGGTGGCCAACCTTATACGCGAAAGATTCCTGTTTGTTGAGCAGAGTAAGCTCGATGATAAGGAGGTCGGGCGATACCTGGCGCCAGGCATCAGCCAGTCCCGGGCCGGTATCCGACGTGATAAACGTTTTTTTGCCGTCCGGGGAGGTAATCTGATAGCCAATGGTGGGCACGGCGTGGTTTACAGTAACCGGCAATACTTGATATCCGGTGATGGTCGCGGCTTTGCCGGGTTCTATTATGTTGAACCGCAGGGCCGGCTTCTCCGGGGGTTTCTCTGCAAAGTTAGGATAAAGGACGTCATTGAGAAGGTGGGTGGATAAGACTTCACAGACGATAGAGGAGGCATAGATATCTAAAGTCTTCTCAAACAGGTAGAAATTCATGCCGATGGCGGGGATATCCCGGATGTGGTCATAATGTTGGTGGGTAAGCAGGATGGCCTTGAGTTTTTGTTGTTCCGTTAAAGAAAGGCGGGAGGTAAGAGCGCCGGCGTCCACCGCCAGGACATCGTCGATAATAATGCTGGTACAACCGGTCTCAGCCGATTCGATATTGTGTGCGCCCAAGATACGGATATTCATGATTACTACCCCCTTTCAGCAAAAGAGAAAGGATTATAACGGGTCTTATAATCATAAGTGTCAACGCCTTCCC
>MGMR01000034.1:201-4339 GCA_001796495.1 Chloroflexi bacterium RBG_13_51_18 | reverse complement strand
TCGATAACGACCTTACTCACCCAGTGATTGAATATCATTACCGGCGTGAAAGAGGACGTGCCGATGTACGCGGCTATAATAAATATTACGGTATCCAGCCCTTCCCCGAGAACGGTCGAACCGATAGTCCGACTCCACAGCCAGCGGCCCTTGGTGAGAATTTTCATCCGGGCGAGGACGAAGGAGTTGATGAATTCCCCGACAAGGTAGCCGCCGAGCGAGGCGGCGAGGAGGCGGGGGGTATATCCAAGGATGTTCTTATAGGCGTCCTGCTGCCCTTCCCAGAAAGAAGCCGGAGGAAGAATCTGGCCTATCCAGGCAAAGAAAACAAAAATCAGGTTACAGGCAAAGCCGAGCCAGATTACTTTCCGTGCCACACGATAGCCATAGACCTCGGTGAGGATATCGCCGAAGATATAGCTTATGGGAAAGACGAAAATAGCTGCCGGCAGCACGAACGAGCCCAGGCTGATTACTTTAACGGCAATAATATTGGCGGCGATGAGGCAGGTGATAAAAACGGCAATGATTATCACCAGGCGATATGAAATTTTCATCCCTTAAATCCAGCGTCGGCGGTGGAAAAAGAAGAGCATACTCCCGGCTATTATACCCATGACGATTATCAGGACGACGAATGTTGTAAGCCCGCCCTTTTCTATCCCGCCGGGCGCGAAGACATTCATCCCGAAGATGCTGGAAATCGCCACGAAAGGCAGGGTGATGGTGGCGATGATATTAAGAATGCGGACGACCCGGTTAAGACGATTGGTTGCCAGAGTAGAATCAGTGTCTTTATACACTTCTATCATCTCTTTGCATTCATCCAGGGTGCTGCAAATTTTATTCATGTGGTCCATAAGGTCGCTGTAATGGGCGGATACATCCGTTTTGCTGAAACGTTTCAGCTTGTTTTCCATTTCCTTGAATATTTCGCGGGTAGGGAACATGACCGACCGCTGGGTGATAATGTCACGGCGTAAAATACTCAATTCTTTGGCTGCTTCTACTTCTTCGTCAAAGACGGCATCTTCAACGTCCCCCATGATGTTGAGGATTTTATCCAGGACGGGGAAATAGGCGTCAACCAGGCGGTCGAGGATGCGGTAGAGAAGGAACCCGGGGCCGCTGCTGAGATATTCTTTACGGGCGTCCTCGTTTGCCTGGCAATCGCGGAAGAGAGCGACCAGCGTTTTCAGTGCGCCGGTGTTAATTGTAACGATGTAGTTTTCGCCGATGAATGCCGACCATTGCCGCTTGGTGGCGATACGGGTTTCTTTATGAAAAAGCGGGTAGTGAAAAACGAAGAAAAGATAGCCGGGAAAAGTGTCAATTTTAGAAATCTGCTTGCGGCTGAGGCAGTCATCCAGGGCGAGGGGGTGGAAATTGTAGGTATTTGCCAGCCAATCGATTTCCCGCTCAGTCGGTGATTGGAGGTTAACCCAGGTAAGGTCGCCCCAGGTAATCGTTTCGATATCCAGTGGCTCTTCAGGAATCTCTGCTTTTTTTGTGCCTTTTTTCTTATCGGGCCCCTTAGTCCAGCCTAGCATCTTTGCCATAACCGCGACCTCTAGAGTTCAGATTATCATAATATTTTAGCACAAATGTTGTTAAGTAAAAAGTATTCAGTTGTAAAATTCTTCTGACATTTGGTTATAAAAAGTTACCTCACCCCTGACCCCTCTCTAAACTCACTCCCCTTTAAAACAAATAAAAAACACCTGGTTTATTCTCTGTGTTTGAGAGGGGGACCAAGAGGGTGAGTATCTGGTATCAACCAAACGCAAATAAAACAAATCGTCAGTATATTATTGTCCTTTTTGGGCTGTGGGGAAAAAGAAACGGCGCGGGGCATACCGCATGCTAGTACACCCCAGCGCCGATTGTTATCCCAAAAGAGAAAAGAAAACGATAGCTATTTTCTCTCGAGAATAATGGCCATGCCCTGCCCACCGCCGATGCAGAGGGTAGCGAGACCGAGCTGAAGGTTGCGGCGTTTCATCTCGTTCATGAGCGTGACGATAATGCGGGCGCCGGTACAGCCGATGGGATGCCCCAGCGAGATACCGCCGCCGTGCAGGTTGGTCTTGCTCATATCTATATTAAGCTCGCGGATACAGCTGATAGACTGCGAGGCGAAGGCTTCATTAAGCTCTATACAGTCGATATCCTTGAGAGTAAGCCCGGCAAGCTTTAGCGCTTTCTTGGTGGCGGGGACTACGCCCAGCCCCATATAGGCGGGGTCGACGCCGCCGGTAGCGTAAGCGCGGATGGAGACGATGGGCTTAACGCCCAGTTCTTTAGCTTTATTGGCGGACATCACTACCAGAGCGGCGCCAGCATCGGTGATGGCCGAGGCATTGCCGGCGGTAACGCCGCCGTCGGCTTTGAACACGGTAGGCAGCTTGCCCAGAAGCTCCACCGAGGTCTCCCGGGGATGCTCGTCAACATCAAATGCCTTGGTCTCTCTCTTGACCTTTATGTCCACGGGGACAATTTCATCCTTGAAAGTGCCGTTCTTGATAGCTGCCAGGGCGCGGTTATTGCTTTCCAGGGCGAACTCGTCCTGCTCCTGGCGGGTAATACCGAACTTGGTGGCGATGTTCTCTGAGGTTACGCCCATGTGATAGTTATAAAAAATTTCCCAGAGACCGTCATGTACCATGCCGTCAACCATCTCGGCGTTAAACATCCGGGCGCCCCACCTCGCCTTGGGGAGGTAGTAGGGGACGGAACTCATGTTCTCGATGCCGCCCGCTACGACGACTTCGGCATCACCGGCTTTGATGGACTGGGCGGCCAGGGCGACCGATTTCATGCCGGAGGCGCAGATTTTATTTACCGTGAAGGCATTTACTTCCTTGGGAACGCCGGCGTAAATAGCCGCCTGGCGGGCGGGGTTCTGCCCCTGACCGGCCTGGATGACGTTCCCCATGATAACTTCATCAACCTGGACTCCCTGCAGGGAATTGTCCCAGTTGTAATATTTCTTCTCCAGCTCTATTTGACCCTCGGCTTTGAGCGCCTCGGGGGCGTAGCTGGCATCACCCTTGGGTTTCAGTCCGGCCTTTTTCAGAGCGCCCTGGATGACAATGCTGCCCAGCTTTACCGCCGGGACATCCTGTAAGGCGCCTCCGTAATTTCCGATAGCTGTTCTGACACCGCTGACAATTACTGCCTCGTTCATTTTTTACTCCTTTTACTTTAAGTTATGGCTTAACTTTTAAGCTTTCAGTGCCGATTCCTTACGTCATACGGCATCCCGTATGAAATCGGGACTGTGACTTACTTAAAATACAAACAGACCGGCGCCGCCGCTGACCTCGATGGCTTCACCGGTAATATAGCTCGACTCCTCGGAAGCGAGGAAAACGACTACATTGCTTATTTCCTGAGGCGACCCCGCACGGCGCATGGCCATACTTTTAACGATACGTTCCTGGAATTCCGGAGCGACGGTGTGGAAAGCACCTCCGTCAACAATGCCGAGGACGACGGCGTTACAGGTCACGCCTTTGCGGGCGGCTTCCATGGCTACCGTCTTGGTCAGGCCGATGAGACCGGCCTTGGTGGCGGCATAGCTGCACTGGCCCGCACCGCCCATGGTGCCGGCAATCGATGAGATGTTGATAATGCGTCCCCAGCCGCGCTCCATCATGCCGGGCAGGCAGCACCTGATGGTATTGAAGGGGCCGGTGAGGTTGACGCTTAAGTCGTGCGCCCAGTCCTGAACTGCCATCCTGGAGATAGTCACCGCGCGGACGATGCCGGAGGCGGCGTTGTTAACAAGGACATCCACCGGACCGAGAGTTTTTCCCACCTCTTTGACGCTGGACTCTACCTCGTCTATGCTAGAGACGTCCAACTTTAAAGCCATAGCCTGTTTTCCCATGGACTTAATCCGGTCGACGACATCTTTAGCTTTATCCAGATGAGTGTGCGCAGCCACCGCTACTTTATATCCGGCGGCAGCCAGAGACAGGCAGTGCACGCTGCCCAGCCCGCCCGAGCCGCCCGTGACCAGGGCGACTTTGCCTTCATTACTCATGGTGAATCTCCCTTAATTGTATTCGTAGAACCCTTGGCCGGTTTTCCTGCCCAGGCGTCCGTCCGCCACCATATCTTTCAGGAGGGGCGG
>MGMR01000034.1:0-116 GCA_001796495.1 Chloroflexi bacterium RBG_13_51_18 | reverse complement strand
TGACCGTCTTGCCGAGGGACAAACCGAAGGCTTTAGCTGTTTCCAGGGTATCATCGGCGGCGGCTTCCGGCCGGACGATTTCCAGCAGTTTCATTGCGGGCACGGGATTGAAGAAG
>MGMR01000033.1 GCA_001796495.1 Chloroflexi bacterium RBG_13_51_18 | reverse complement strand
TTCAATATGGAAGCGGTAATGATGACCTGGGTAAGCACGTCCTATTTCCTGGCGATAGCAATGGTACAGGTGCCGTTCGGGCGTCTTTCCGATATTTTCGGACGCAAGAAACTTTTTATAATAGGTTTAGTAGTAGCCTCTTTAGCCTCGTTCATGGGGGGATTTGCCAACTCCGTACCGATGCTGATTATCAGCCGGGTCTTCCAGGGATTAGGCTCAGGTATGACCTTCAACAACAGCGTGGCTATTCTTTCCTCCGTTTTCTCCCGGGAGGAAAGGGGCAAAGCCCTCGGCATCAGCCAGTCGGGGACATACCTTGGACTATCCCTGGGGCCGCTTATCGGCGGGGTGATGACCGAGCACCTGGGATGGCAGAGCATCTTCTTCCTTAGCGGCATACTGGGCATTTTACTGATAATACTTGTCTTCTGGGGACTGAAGGCAGAATGGCGTGAAGCCGAGGGGGAGAAGTTCGATGTCACTGGCTCTATTGCATACATCATCGCCATTGCCCTCTTCATGTACGGCTTTTCCAGCCTGCCGACGATTAGCGGTATTATTCTCTTCACGGTTGGTTTGCTGGGTATGATTTTCTTCGTCTGGTGGGAGCTCAGAGTACCCAGCCCGGTATTCGACCTGACCCTTTTCCGCCGGAACCGGGTCTTTTTGTTTTCCAACCTGGCAGCGCTTATTACATATATTTCAACATTCGCCGTTAATTTCCTGTTGAGCCTATACCTGCAATATATTAAGTCGATGAAGCCGGATGAAGCCGGACTGGTCCTCGTAGTATCGTCGGTATTGATGACTATCTTCACCCTGTTGTCCGGATATATTTCGCAAAGGTTCGAACCAAGACTGGTGGCTACTGCCGGTATGGCTTTGAACTGCGCGGCGGTGATAATGCTGATTTTCCTCGGCAATGAAACTCCGCTCTGGTATATCATCATGTCCCTGGGGATATACGGCACCGGTATCGGGCTGTTTGTTTCACCCAACACCAACACTATCATGGGGTCGGTGGAAAGCCGGACACTGGGGGTGGCTTCCGGCACGCTCGGCACAATGCGTACGGCGGGGATGATGCTGAGCATGGGCATCACAATGATATTGTTCTCGCTGTACATCGGCGGCGCGGAAATAACCCCGGTTTACTATCCGGGATTTCTTTCAAGCGTCAGGACGGGATTCATTATATTTACAGCGCTGGGTTTGGGCGGAGTGATTGCACAGCTGGCAGCCCGGCCTGAAAAATAACCGGCCTCAATACAGACCTTCGAGCCAACCCTGCCTTTTTTCTTGCCAAAGGGAAAAATCCTTACGTTATTCGTACGTTTTTACACAAATACATGCTAAAATAACACAGATGCTCCCAACCGCAGAGGAGTAGATTATGGAAGGTCTGGACATAGGGCTCGACCTGCTTATAGTCCTGGTGACGGCTATCGCCGGCGGTATGCTGGCGCGCTGGCTGCGTCTCCCGGTAATTCTCGGGTATTTAGCCGGCGGTATCGCCGTCGGTCCCTTCGGGCTGGGACTGGTGCATGACAGCCAGACAATCGAAACTCTCGCTAATGTGGGTGTAGTACTCCTCTTGTTCGCCATCGGCCTGGAGTTATCACTTAAAGAGCTTTTTAAGCTGGGGAAAATATCCATCCTCGGCGGTCTTGCCCAGATTGTCATTACTGCTTTTGCGGGGTTCTGGCTGGGGAAGCTGGTCGGCCTGGGGAATACCGGCTCGATATTCTTCGGCTTTATCGTCGCTTTAAGCAGCACGATGGTGGTATTGAAGCTCCTCATGGAAAGGGGAGAAACCGATACCGTGCACGGACGGATCATGCTGGGCATCCTGCTGGTGCAGGACCTTAGCGTCGTGCCGATGATGGTAGCCATACCGGCGGTGGCGGGGGAACTGGGGGGACTGTGGGCTTCCCTGGGGATAGCCCTCGGGAAGGCGGTTGGATTTATCGTCGGGATGATTGTGCTTGGCGTCTGGTTCATGCCGTGGATACTGAAAAGGGTGGCGGGGCAGCGCTCGCGGGAACTATTTCTACTCACAGTAATCGTTCTCTGCCTGGCGGCGGCTTTCGGCACCTACTATATGGGGCTTTCGGCGGCCTTCGGGGCGTTCGCCGCCGGTCTCCTGGTGAGCCAGTCCGGCTACGCGCGGCAGGCTTTTGCGGATATCCTCCCGCTCCGCGACACGTTTGCCGCCCTGTTCTTCGTTGCCCTGGGGTTGGTGGCAGATAGAAATTATATCCTAAATCATTTAAGCACGATAGGCACCGTGGCGGCGGCGGTGATACTGATAAAATTCGTTATCTGCTCGGGAATAACTCGATTTTTCGGCTACGGCCACAAGACGGTGCTGATGGTGGGGACGGGACTGATAAACATCGGCGAGTTCAGCTTTATACTGGCGATAATGGGTAAACAGGCAGGGATATTTTCCGATAATTTCTATCACCTGATAGTAGCCGCAGCCATCGTCACTATGTTTCTGACGCCCTTCGCGATGAACCTGAACTCTTTCCTTTATCGCTGGTTGAGCCAGAAGCCGTGGTTCGCGCGGCAGCTGACCGGGCGAATCGACCCCGATTTACATATTCAGGGACTGGAACTATCACGCCACGCGGTTATCTGCGGCTACGGCGATATGGGCAAACGGATTGCCGGAGCGCTGGAAAAACAGAGGTTTTCCTATCTCGTCATCGACCTTGACCCCACGGTTATTTCAGAACTGCGGGCGCATAGCATCCCCTGCATTTATGGCGACGCCAGCAATCCGGAGATACTCGCCCACGCCTCGCTGGATAAAGCCCGCGTCCTGCTCTGCACCATCCCGGACTACGTGGCGGAAGAACTCACCGCCCGCAACGCTTTGAGTATCAATCCCAAGCTGGATATCGTCGCCCGCGTCCATCGTGAGAGAGACGTGGAGCTTTTAAAGGGAATGGGGGTAACGGAGCTGGTTTTGCCGTACTTCGAGGGCAGCCTGGAAATGATACGGCATACGCTGCACCGCTTCGGGATGAGCAGCACGGATATTCAATACGTCTTGAACAGGCTGCGTGAAGAGCGGACGGTGGAGAAAAAGGGGGAGTGATAAAGAGAATTTTTACTCCCCTCCTGCCCCAAATTATTATCAACATCGGAGGTTTTTATGAAAATAGGTTTTATCGGCATCGGGCAAATGGGGAGGCATATGTCCCGGCGCATACTGGAAGCCGGATATGATTTGACCATTCATGATTTGAAGAAAGAAGCCGCCGTTCCGCTATTGGAAAAAGGCGCCAAATGGAGCAATTCGCCTAAAGAGGTGGCGAAATCATGTGAACTGGTCTTTTCCAGCCTGCCGACCCCGCAGAACATCGAAGAAATGGTTTATGGCGACAGCGGGCTTAGTAAAGGGTGGAAAAAGGGCGATATCTACGTGGACATGAGCACCAACTCCCCCTCAACCATCAGGAAAATTGCCGCGGACGCTAAAAAAGCCGGCGTGACGGTACTCGACGCCCCCGTAAGCGGCGGGACGAAAGGCGCAGACGCCGGCACTTTAGCCATAATGGTAGGCGGCGATACAGCCGCTATGGAAAAAATCCGCGACGTCCTGCTGACGATGGGCAAGAAGATATTTCCCGTGGGCGATGCTGGCTGCGGCAACATCTGCAAACTGGTCAACAACCTGATATCGCTGGCCTGTAATTCAATATCCGCCGAGGGCTTCGTCCTGGGGGTTAAGGCGGGCATCGACCCACAGACGCTATGGGAAATAGTATCCATGAGCACGGGCAACAACTGGTGCATGCAGCAATTTCCCAATACTACCTTTAAAGGCAACTTCGAGCCCGGCTTCAGGGTCGGCCTGGCCTACAAGGACATCGGGCTGGCGCTCGACCTGGGGAAGGAATATAAGGTGCCGCTGCCGGTCGGCGAAACTGTGAAAAAAGACCTTCAGGATACCATCGCGGCCGGCTTTATAGACAAGGGGGTCGATGCCGTTATCCTGCCCCTAGAGAAAGAGTGCGGCGTTAAGGTGCGCACGCTTTAGAAGTAAATAATTTAAGTTGTCAGGAGGAAAAATGATAATCACTAATAGCAAAGATGTAAAAGCCGTCCCAACACAGGATGAAATCGTTAACAAAGGCCCGGTACACAGGAAGGAATTAGTCAGCGCCAAAGACACGGGGGGATTCAGCGTGCTACTAGTCACTTTCCAGCCAGGAGCCAGGCTTAATTTCCACGTCCATACCTACGAGCAGATTCTTTACGTGACGGAAGGTAAGGGCATCGTCGCCACGAAAAACGAGGAAAGGACGGTTACGCCGGGCACGGTGGTCTGTATCGAGCCGGGGGAGGTGCACTGGCACGGGGCGACTAAAGATTCTTCATTTTCCCACATTTGTATGCAGAAGCCGGGTATGAAGCTGGCGGAGTGATATAGTGATGGTTTTTATCCTTTTTTAAACCCATAGCTAAAAGTATTGGTATGGGAGAACCTTACCCCCTTGCCCCCTCTCCAAACGGAACGTTATTTTAAGCAGTGATTTATTGTTTGGAGAGGGGGAGTTTTTGTTGAGAGGGGCTGGCGCCCCTCTCCGCAGGCTACTCCCCCTTTTGGTATATTGACATAACCCTTTGCAATAGGTGAAAGGGGAAGAATTTTAAAGACTACCCTTTTTAAGCCAATTGATTGATTATGTTAATTTCTTGTGTTATACTTTGCCGAATAATTTATGAAAATAAAAACATCTTACCAGAGGAGGTATTATATTGAAAGACATAAAATATCAATGCCCTGTCTGTCATACAAAACTGAACAGTAGTAGAAGACCCTTTATTAGTCCTCGTGCAGTGTCATTACATATAGCCGGAAAAATTAAAACTAGTGATAATGATCATAAATATTGGGCATGGGAACAATGTGGTCAAGAAAAGATTAATGCTGCGATAACAGAGTCAAAAGCCACAAATGGAATAAATGTAATTGGAGATTTACTAATAATACCTGTTATTCAATGGCATGATGAACATGGTAAATCGAATATTGGGTTTACTAAATAGTGTTTCACACTAAAAACAAAAAGAGGCGCCTTTTTACAGCGGTTCATTTTTGTAGTTATTAAGCTACCTTATACCCGTGTCAATGTCTATATTTAAAGTCACCGTTTCACCGGGAGATATTGTTATCTGCTTGGGCAGGTTGCCGGCGCCGCCAATACCCATGGTATTCGTATCTACCGTGTAAGTACCGGTTTCGAGCTGGACAGCATAGTAGCCATTGGCAGTCTGGTCTATCTGATAAATACTTACTTCATGTATTAAGTTGTTGCCAGAAGCATCATAAATCAGGATTTTCCTGGTGCTAAAGACTTCCGGCGGCACCGGCTGGTTTTGCCCCGGTTGCTCTACTGGCCATATAGGCCCTATGGACACGCTACCCTGCAGGAGCCCAATCTGCGCGCCCCCCGCCTGGCAAGCGCCAAGCCAGATGCTCCCCAATACCAGCAAAACCAGTAAGATACCCTGTAAATACTTCATAGCATACCTCCCCAAACAAAAAGAGGCGTAATGACACGCCTCTTTCTTTATTACTTTAATCTAACTGAATACTGTTGAGTGTCAATTATCTAATACCAAACCTGAAACAGGTCAAGCCCTCGGCCATTAGTACGGCTAAGCTAAATACATTACTGCAC
>MGMR01000032.1 GCA_001796495.1 Chloroflexi bacterium RBG_13_51_18 | reverse complement strand
AAGGGCGCCCCAAAGATAGCTGTAATTACACCGATGGGTATTTCAGTGGGCGCCAGCACCGTGCGTGAAATCAGGTCGGTGAGAATCATGAAAATCGCGCCCGTCAATATCGATAGCGGCAGCAGGAAGCGGTGGTCTGCCCCCCATATCAGGCGGACGGCATGGGGAATGATAATCCCCACGAACCCTATCGTCCCCACGAAGGAAACGCTAGCCGCTGTTATCAGAGTCGCCGCTGCCAGCAGGATAATCTTGAACCTTTCCACGTTCACACCCAGCTGCTGCGCCTGCTCCTCGTCGAGCTGCATCACGTTGAGCAGTCGGGCGAAAATGATGATGACTGCTGTTCCCACGACTATGTAGGGCAAGACCAACAACACCTCCGTCCAGGCGCTGCCGGAGAAGCTTCCCATCATCCAGAAGATAATACTGTGCAGCTTGTTACCGCTGGAAATGATGAGATAGGAAACAATCGACCCCAGCAGTGCGCTCAAGGCCACCCCGGCTAGAATCAGCGTGGTCACCGGCAGCGTTTTGCCAACCCGCGACAGCATGTAAACGACTACTGTGGCTAAGATTGCCCCGATGAAGGCGAACACCGGTATCACACCCATTCCCGCAAGGTTCCATGCCGCGGGCATTAAAAATCCTATAACCGCCCCCAGCGAAGCCCCCTGCGCCACCCCTATTAAATAGGGGTCGGCCAACGGATTGCGGAACAGCCCCTGATAGGTGGCTCCGGCTATCGCCAGCGCGGCGCCGACCAGCCCCGCCAGGATGATGCGCGGCAGACGCACGTCCAGCACAATGGTGGCTACTGAACTCTGCCATGTCTGGCTGACATCCACGAACGGCAGCTTATCTACCAGGATACTGGCCGTTGTCCCCAGCGGAATGGGCACGCTGCCGACGCTGGTCGCTATCCCGATAATTATTATCAGGGCGGCGCCCAGCCCCAGCAGACTGATGATGCGCGTCCGTCTCCCGGTAAGATAATTACTAAATCTTGTTTTCTCTATCGTCCTGGATGCCATTTTTTCTATTCCAACTCCGGGTGAATCAGTCTGAAGAATTCCTCCAGGGCGTCTACTATCCGTGGTCCCGGACGACCCACAATATCCATATTTACCCCGTAAATCCTATCGTTCTGGCGGGCGTCCAGTCCCTCTAACCTTGACTCTGTTTTCATATACTCTAACGGCAGGTCATCACCTGTTCCCATGCCCACGCCGGCGATGATGACCTCCGGGTTAGCTGCGATGACCGATTCTAGGCTCATGTCCGCATAACCGTTCAAGTCCCCGGCGATATTCACGCCCCCTGCCATTGTTATCAGCCTATCGGCGAAAGACCCTCCCCCGGCAGTCCAGATGGGGTCGTGCCAGATTATATAAAAAACTCTCTTTTTTTGTGATTCTGTTAGCTTGCTCGTCTTGTCTGTAATTGCTTTAACCCGTGCCTGCATTTCAGCCACCAGGCTGGTGGCTTCCGCTTCTTTTCCCGTTATCGTCCCCACCAGCATAATCGAGTTGAAAATCTCGTCCATGTTTTTAGGATACAGACCTACGACGGTAATCCCGCGGCTTTCAAGCTGCGCCATTTCCGTCTCGTGCTCCTCCGTAGCCAGCACCAGGTCCGGTTCCTTGGCGATAATTTCTTCGATATTGGGTTCGGTGTAGTCGCCGATGCTAGGCTTTGTGGTTGCTTCGGGTGGATAGTTACAGTAGTCCGTCACAGCGACAACCCGGTCGCCCAGACCCAGCGCGAACAGAATTTCTGTGTTGCTCGGCGCCAGTGAGATTATCCTCTGCGGGTGGGTGTTGTTTATCGTTACTACTCTGCCGAAGTCGTCGGTAATGGTTACAGATGTCGGCGTCGGTGTAGATTGCCCGCAGGCTGTCAACACTCCTGCCATCAGGGCAACTCCCAATAAAATTAAGCCGATTTTCTTCATGGTGTTTTTCATCTGTCCTCCTTATAAAAATAAACCCCTCGCCTGCAATAAGCCGAGGGGATTGATGATAACCTAATAAAAATTCCTACCACTTCCCCGCGAAGTACTGTAGGCTGTTCAGGGGTCGGCGTTCTGGCTTATGGTTTCTTATATCGAACCAATTACAGCGGCGCGGCCGCGTCGGCTTCTCACCGACTTGCATTCCGTTTGGTCCCTCGCTCGCGCTCGGGAACCCCTTTTTACATATTCAGTTGTGCTATCAATATACAGTATATAAAATAAAAAATCAAATCCCTGTGTAAATAACGTAAGATAAAAAATGAACCGCAGCTATTTCACTACGATTCATTTTCAGGAGACCCAAAAGAATATCATGTAATGATACGGGTGTTTATACTATACAGGTGCCTCGAGGACTTCTCCCCGGTAGCGTCTTAGCTTTGCCCTTATCCTCGCGATAAACGGCCTAACCCCGAAAGGCTTGCGTATGAAATCATCGGCGCCGTGCGCGAACACTGTCTTTAATGTCTCTACCTCGTTATCTGCAGTGATTACAACGATTGGCACATCAGAAAGTCCTCTTAAAACATCGAGCGTTTTAAGGCTGCTGGTATCAGGCAGATATGTATCCATGATAATAAGGTCGGGATTTAATGTACCCAGCATGGTTACGGCTTCATCACAATCGGCAACCACAATGGTATCGAAGCCTTCTAATTCCAGCGTCCGATTAAGCAGCATCAGCATGTCCTGATTATTGTACATTACCAGGATACGCTGTCGTTCTTTAACGTCGGATTGGACTACAGTTTCAATCGTCAATTGCCATACCGCCTGTTAATTTTGTGAGTCTCTGGGAGCGTCTATTTGCCATATCGGCACGATCATAAGCTTGCCTTTAGAATCGTAAAAGCTTTTAATTTGTCCCGTTTCGCACGGCAGCGTAATGTCGAACGGTATCGGCATCGCCTTGAAGGTTCTTAAGTCCGGCGCCGGCGCAGTGTCAGTGTGAGAATCCCGGAAAACCCTCATATCTTCGAGATGCTGCTGAAAGGATTTGATATTGTCCCATACGAGAACCATATTGATACTCCCTGTCTTATTAAAGATACTCAAATCAACTCACAAACAAGTCAAAAATTCCTCACTAAACATTACAAAAACATCACACAGGCATGAGTCACACGGGTTTTACGTCAAGATAAAACAGCGGTGCAAATCCGTTGTCTGAAGGGAAAGGCAGGCTATGATAACTCCCGGACTCGATTGTGACTTTATAGCGTGCCAGACCGGGTAAAATAAAGGTCACCGGGCTGTTTTGCATGGTGATATAAGTATCCGGTAGAACGATACCGTCCTGTGATGTGATTTTTTGCCATTGCCCGTCAGCATCTTCAACATATACCGCTACTTTTAAAATGAGATATCTCAAATAGTGGATTAGCTCGCCCGAATTTGTGATATGCAAATTCAGGGACATGTCTGCCGGACTGCTGATAGCATTGATGTAGAAAAGGTCGCCGGCCGTCACTTCTCCTATAGCATTACCGAAAAAGCTGGCGGTTGGTGCTGTTTCGGGAGGGGCGGCTTCTACGTAAACGTCTGCTTGTTCGGTATCACCATTAGTCTGGCCGTAAGCTACGGGTATCAGCCATGACGCTACTAATGTAGTGGCCACAATTATCAAGATGAATAAAAAGATTTTTCGCATACGAGCCGCTCTCCGTTGAATCTATCTTAAGTATGAGGAGTGCGACTCACTGGGCTATCACAACAGGGGGTTGTGCCCTCACATAAACATCAATGGCAATAAAACGTTGGTACTATGACCCCGGCGCTTGTTGACCAACGATGATAAACCAATATGCCTGGCAAGATTTTTATGACTGGAATTATCACAAACTGACAAAATAAAAAGCCCTCCCGTTCAGGGAAGGCCTTTTGGATTTTTTAGTTGTTCCTCGGAGAAATTAGGATTTTATTCAGGACGGCTTCGACATCATATATCCGATGCCCGGGCGGGTCTGGATATAATTGGGTCTCTTGGCATCATCGCCGAGTTTTTTCCTCAACCTGGCGATATTCACTTGAAGCAGATGCGCCGCGCCGACGTATTCTTCGCCCCAGACCTTATTCAGCAGCTGGTCGGGTGTGACTACGCGTCCGGCATTTAGCGATATATATGATAGCATTTTATATTCTGTTGAGGTGAGTTTCAATTCCTCGTTATTGACCAAAACCCTTCGTGACGCAAAATCGATTACCATGTCCTTGTAACGGAAAACAGCTTCTTGCGTTATTTCTTGACTACTCACACGCCGCAGTACTGCCCGGACGCGGGCGGCCAACTCACTGGCGGAGAAAGGTTTGGTAACATAATCGTCGGCGCCTACATTCAGGCCCTCAACCTTTTCTTTATCATCGCCCCGGGCGGTAACCATGATTACCGGGACTTGGGAGAACTCTCTGATGCGCCGGCAAACTGCATATCCATCCATATCCGGCATCATGATATCAAGAAGCACCAGTGAGGGGGTTTCTTTATCGAATATTTTTAAGGCAGCTTCGCCGCAATTGGCGGTCTGAGCCTCGAAGTCCTCCAGTTCCAGCATACGCTTCATCATACGCAGCATGCGGATGTCGTCATCCACCACCAGTATTAAAGATTTTCTTTTTGGCATAGCGGGTCCTCGCTTTCTGCCTGTTGTTCCTATCAATCAACCATTATAAATCAATCCGGCATGTTTTGAAATATACAAAAGCATAATTCTTTACACTTTTAACTATATCAACGGTAGTGTAAACTTTATAGTTGTTCCTTTCCCCACGATACTTTCCGCCCACATGCGGCCGCTGTGAGCTTCTACCAGCCGCTGGCACATATATAACTCCAGCCTGGGGTTATTATTCCCCTGTGCTGTTGTTTTTTCCATTTTATACAATAATTCGGAGATATTGCAAAACTCGCTATCGGCTATCCCCGGGTCGCGGCCGGTTACACTTATTTCTATCTCCTGGTTATTGCTGGTTGCCGATATTAGAATTTCTGTTCCCCGGGGAGAGCACCTGGCAGCATTATCAATTAGATCCTCCAATACCTGCTGGATGCGTTTTGGGTCGACATATACCATGGGCAACTCATTGTCCAGTGCGGTTAATATTTCATGATGGCTGTCTCTAATTTCTACTTCCTTTATAGCTGCGTTGATGAGGTTTAATATATTTACCTGCGTCTTTTCCAAATTGAGCCGTCCTTCCTCCAGGCGGGATGCATCCAGAAGGTTATCAATGAGCCTGGTCATCCTGTCCGTAGCCATATCGATCGATTTTATATATTCCTGGGTTTCTGCAGCTGTGAGTTCGGAAAAATAATCGAGCAACATCGTCGAGTAGCCTTTTATTGCTGAAAGGGGCGCGCGTAACTCGTGTGACACGGCAGACAGGAGTCCGTTGTTTATTTTGCTCATTTCTTCGCTTCTGGCTATTTTCATAACTCAATCTCGCCTTTCTGGAGTAATGCAAGAATCAAACATTTAAGTAATATTAACGCTGTGCCGTCTGCCTCCCCAGCATATCGGAGAGTTCTTCGGCATCCATACTCCTCGCCAGTGCTTCTTCGCTGGTTATTAGCCCTCTTTTACATAGTTCCACCAGCGATTGGTTCAAGGTCTGCATACCGCACTGTGTTCCCGTCTGAATGATATTCATCATCTGATATGTCTTGCCTTCACGTATGAGATTTCTGATGGCGGTTGATGCCAACATAACTTCAATGGCGGCTATCCGCCCTGAATTATCGGAGTTGGGTATCAGCAATTGATAGATAACCCCCTCGAGAGCTATAGACAGCTGGATACGCACCTGCTGCTGCTGGTGCGGCGGAAAAACGTCTATAAAACGGTTAATCGCCTCCGTTGTCCCCGGCGTATGGAGCGTTGCCAATACCAGGTGGCCTGTTTCTGCCGCTGTCAGCACTGTAGCCATTGTCTCGAGGTCTCTCATCTCTCCCACCAGTATTACATCGGGGTCCTGTCTCATGGCGTGTTTGAGAGCCATGGCAAAGGATACCGTGTCTCTCCCGAGTTCGCGCTGTGAGAACATGCACTTGATATCCTGGTGCAGGTATTCTATCGGGTCTTCTATGGTGATAATTTTACGCTTGATAGTGTGATTCAGATAATTCATCATCGCCGCCATCGTCGTCGATTTACCGCAGCCGGTGGGACCGGTCACTATTACCAGGCCGCTGCCCTTCATGGCAAGTGTTTTACATATTTCCGGCAGCCCCAATCCTTCGATGGTCGGCACCTCGGTTGTTACCGGGCGGCAAACCAGTCCTGTCGTTCCGTCCTGCTGGCAGATATTAATCCTGAATCTTCCGGTGTCTTTTGTCTGATAGGCAAAGTCTGCTTCCAACTCCTGGGAAAAAGTGTCCCTTTGCTTTTCAGTGGTTATTTGCATAAATATGCTGTTCATTATCTCCGGCGTAATTATCCCCGCGTCTTCCTGCGGAAATAATTCACCGTTGATACGCATCACAGGAGACCTGCCGACCTTTAAGTGCAGGTCGGAGGCTTTCCGTGTTATAGCCAGCTGTAGCAGGTCGTTGATGTGCATTGGGTC
>MGMR01000031.1:8466-9792 GCA_001796495.1 Chloroflexi bacterium RBG_13_51_18 | reverse complement strand
TTCGTTTCTCGTTTTATGTTAAATCAGCTTCAAATCCGCATATTCGTTTTCTGGCGACGCCAGATTAACCAGTCATTTTCCGGGTAACAACCGAACTACCGATATTCACCCCCATAGGAATTAAAACCTCTTTGACGATAGTACTGATTGTGTCCTTCCAGCCCTGGCGCTGGGTGGCGGAAATCTGATAGCGGGTGCGGACAATTTTTTCCAGGGCACCGACGGCTTTAACGAGCAATAACAGGTTTCTTTCATCGCCGCCGGAAATTGCTTTTTTAATTTCCAGTCTAAGCAAAGCGAGTTCCTCGTCAAGGCCTTCAACTCCAGAGGCATCTTTAAAATCAAACTTATCCGCCTCATCAAATGCCTTAGAATAAAACCCGTGCTTACAGGCGTTCTGATTACCTTTTTGCCCGCCCTTTTTGCGTTTTGTTAGCTCCTCCATGCGATTTCACCTCCCGGTTTACGGTCTTAGCTGCGGCGAGGACAATGATATGCGCCGCGAGGTCCCACTGCTGTTTTTCTATAGCCCGTTTTAGTAAACCCATACTCTAGACCTCCTTTCCGTAGAGACATAATAGCACATATGTTCTATATTATCCACCCTATTTTGTCGCCCTTTACCGCCACCCGCACGGAGCCCGGTGAAATGACAGTCACTGGATAACGATTTATATTTGACTATCCACGAACGGTTCGCGCATAATAACCACATATCAGAGCCGGCATTCATATAAACTCATTCCAACGATTCTCCAGGGTAAAGTGCGGGGGGTGAAGAAATGAATAATTCAAAAACAAACCCCGATTCCGCAAATCCAGTTATCCCTGCCCGATTGGTTATCGGCGTCACCGGCCACCGGAAATTAGAAAACCGGCCCGAGTTAGCTGAATCCATACGGTCGGCTATCGATTATATCAGGCAAATTTCCCCGGTCCTGCAGCATACCCCTCTACATTTGTGCGTGTTATCCCCGCTTGCCGAGGGCGCCGACCGCATAATTGCTCAAGAAATCCTGAAAATCCCGGGGTCTGTTCTCGAAGTTATCCTGCCTTTTGAAAAGCATGATTATTTGGAGGACTTTGAGTCCGATAACTCGAAAAAAGAATTTGAAGCACTGTTTTCGCAGGCCGAAAGCGTCCGAACATTCCACCCGGCAGGCAGCCGCATTGAAGCCTATGTACAAACAGGCCGCTATGTAGTAGACCAGTGCGATATCCTCATCGCACTCTGGAACGGGAAAGAAGCGGAGGGTAAAGGCGGCACCCAGGAAATTATGCAATACGCCCTGGATAACAAATGTCCGGTGATATGGATAAATACTA
>MGMR01000031.1:8370-8447 GCA_001796495.1 Chloroflexi bacterium RBG_13_51_18 | reverse complement strand
GATTAGGGAAGGTCGAGGCATTGATGCAGAACCGTTTCTCAATCTTGACAGTTATAACTCAGAATATGTCAACTCAA
>MGMR01000031.1:2213-8307 GCA_001796495.1 Chloroflexi bacterium RBG_13_51_18 | reverse complement strand
AAGGTAATCGCCTTTACCTCTGCCTGGCGCAAACGACCCCGATGGGATGGTACAGAAGAATTACCGTTTGAAGAAGTGAAAAACTTTTTATGCGAGGCATGGATTGAAGACCAGGCGCACTATCATGAAGACACACACGAACGCCACCACCGCAGACACCGGTATATGACGGCTGCCAGCTATGCGTTATTCGGGCTTACCATCGGTGCGGCTTTACTCCACGTGCTTAGTGTAGGCAATGAATTACTTGAGAGCGTTTTCGCGTTTATGGCAGTCATATTCCCAGCGATTGCCGCCAGCATCACTGCTATCCGGACCCACCGCGACTACTTGAGAAATTCGATGCGCTCTGCAGAGATGGTGCGGCATCTGAAGGAACTGAAAATGAAAATAGCCGATGCCCGGAACCATGATGAATTTACTGCACTGGTCAGGGAGGCAGAAGAGACCATGCTTCACGAAAGCGAAGACTGGCGCGTAGTGATGCGCTTTCATACTATAGAGCCGGTTTAAAGGGGTATTGTTGTGTTTAACAGGAACCCTGCTTAAAAAGGAGTAATCCAATGGAAAAACGAAAGGAATCCAAGACCGTCATCGTTACCGGGGACGTGACAATCGATTGGAATATCGCCCGTCTGCAACGGCAGGAAGGCATGACACAGGGATGGAATGCGGAAGACTTGACGGCGGCTTTCTGCCAGCGCGGCGGGGCCGCCATGCTGGGCGAACTTGTTGCCGCTGTTGCCGGCAGCCTCGACCGGGAAAGGCAGGCCCGCATTACCGTCCATCAGGTTAGCCTCCCGGCACAAGATATATCCCCTACAGACCCTCATTTCCCACACTCCTGCGCCATGTGGCGCCCCTTTAACCGGGATGAGCGTTCCGGGAAAAAGGTCTGGCGCGTTGATGAATTCCTGGGACTGAAGCCGGCGTATGAAGTCGCTCGTCCGGCGGATGCACGGAAAACTCTTACCGCTAACAGCATTAATCCCTCCCTAATCGTCATTAGTGATGCTAATCTCGGGTTCCGCCGAAATCCGGAACTCTGGCCGTCAGCAATAAAAAGTAAAGCCACCCAGCCCTGGATCCTGGTCAATACCGCAAGACCGGTAGCCCAGGGAGACCTCTGGGACCAGCTATACAAGAACCATTGCGACCGGCTTATCGCTGTCATGACCGCTAACGACCTCCGCAGCGAGCAGGTGCAAATCAGCCGCGGTCTTTCCTGGGAACGTACCGCGCAGGACCTTTTATGGGAAATACAGCATAATCCCCATGTAAACAGGCTGGCACAATGCGCATACGTAATCGTCTCTTTTGGCACCGCCGGCGTCCTTTTGTATTCGAGAAAAACGAGGTTAGAGCCCGCAGCGACGCTGTTCTTCGACCCGTCCGCGTTGGAAGGAGAATGGGGCCGCCGGTATGCAGGATGGGTAATCGGCTATACTTCCTGCCTGATCGGCGGACTGGCCCGCGAGCTAATGCTGGATAATACAAACCCCGATATAGGGCGCGGTATCCAGGCGGGTATAGGCGCCATGCGTTTTCTACATATTGAAGGATACGGGCAGGTTAATAGCGACCCTAAAGAAATCCAGCTTTCTTTCCCATCAGAGGAAATAGCCGCTAACCTTGCAGAAGGAGGCGAAGCTGTAGCCACGGCCAATGTTACCAATCCAGCCAGAGCAGCCGTTACTACTAAAGCGAAGGAAAAACGGTTCTGGTCCATTCTGGAGGACAAATATCCAAAGTCGCTGGATAGCGTAGCGGAGCGTATCGCCCGGGAAGGGCTGGAAACCGCTTTACCCGACGTGCCCATCGATAGATTTGGAAATTTAAAAACGGTAGACCGCCGGGAGATTGAAGCCCTACATAGCATCAGCAGTTTGATACGTGAATATGCCAGGAGCCGCCAGCAAAAACCGTTTTCTATTGCCGTGTTCGGCCCCCCAGGGTCGGGCAAGTCTTTCTCCGTGACACAGGTGGCGAAATCAGTACTTCCGGGGGAAATCGCCGATAAGCCCCTTAATTTCAATCTGTCGCAATTAAACAGCCCTGAAGACCTGTTCGATGCCCTGCACCAGGTGCGGGATGTGGCGCTATCCGGCAGGCTCCCACTGGTTTTCTGGGACGAATTTGATTCGCATTTGCAGAATCAGCCTCTTGGATGGCTGCGCTATTTTCTAATGCCCATGCAGGACGGCGAGTTCCAGGAAGGGCAGATAAAGCACCCCATCGGCCGGTGTATTTTTGTCTTTGCCGGAGGGACCAGCCCCAATATGGAGTCGTTCGGCAGCAATATGGGTGAAAAAGAGCAGGCTGAAGTCAAGCTGCCGGATTTTGTCAGCCGTCTTAAAGGATATCTTAATATACTCGGTCCTAATCCGCAGGGAAGTAAAAAGGGCACCGGCAGTGACCCGTATTATATTATGCGGAGGGCAATAACGCTGCGTTCTATCTTTGAACGCTCCGCGCCACATCTATTTTACAATGAAGGCAATAAAAGAAACATTATGAGTATCGACCGTGGAGTATTGAATGCCTTTCTCCTCACGAAAGAATACCGGCACGGCGCCAGGTCTATGGAAGCTATTGTAACGATGAGCCAGCTGGCGGGCAAGACGAGCTTTGAGCGCTCAAGCCTGCCTTCAGAAGCGCAGCTAGATTTACATGTGGACGGACATGATTTCTTTGCTATAATACAACGTATGGAGATTAATGACGAAATAATAGAAAGACTGGCCGAAGCGACGCATGAAATATTCCGTGCCGATATGAAAGCCAAAGGCTACGTATATGGGCCGGTGACCGATGACAGGAAAAAGCGTCACAGTTCTCTTTGCCCTTATTCCGAACTACCGGAAGAAGAGAAAGAGCAGAACCGCGGTAATGTCAGGGATATCCAGAACAAGCTAACGAGCGTGGGCTATGAGATTGTGCCGGCGCGCGGCAATCAAAATCCGGCCCGGTTTACTAAGGCAGAAATAGAAAAACTTGCCATAGAAGAGCACGAGCGGTGGATGAAGCAGAAGAAAGCGGAGGGGTGGAAAAAGACAAAAAACCCGACCGATAGTAAAGATACAGTCAATAAACTGCACCCGGCCATCGTGAAATGGGAGGAACTGCCCGAAAATGAGAGGGAAAAGGACAGGGCACAGGTTAAAGGGATTCCCAGGATATTGCGTATGGCGGGATATATAATGGTTAAAAAGGACAGCAAGAATAGCCGCAAAAACAAAAGGGGAAAATAGTGTCCGTTTGTGCCCGGAACATATTGACCCTTATTGCAACGACCCATAATCCTCACCCCTTTACCTTCGTTTGCTATTCTCCCCTACCCGTTATAGAATGGGACAGCTATGCCCGTTACCAAGCAGCTTTACGAACTCCAGGAACTCGATATTGAAATCGAGCACACCCGCCAGACGCTCGACATGAAGAACGGACAGGTAGGCAAGCGTGAGGAACTGGACGCCGCCCAGAATCAGCTGTCCGACGACAGGAAGGCTCTCGGCGAGCTAAAACACAAGCGGCGCGAAGCCGAGGCGGAACTCGATGACACGACAAGTAAAATCACCGCTGTGGAACAGCAGCTTTACAGCGGTAAAATCAATAATCCCAAGGAACTCTCCAACCTCCAGCATGAAGTCGATACGCTGAAGGGATTGAGCGACCAGCAGGAGACTAAAGCCCTGGAAATTATCGAAAGCGTTGAAGAGGCGGAAAAGGCTTTAGCCGCCGGTACTGCCGATTATGAGAAGCTGGAAGCCGAGTGGCAACAGCAGCAAAAACAGATTGCCGCCGACATTGAACTATTAAACAGGACCCTCAACGACCTCAGGGAGAAACGCCGACTGCATACCGCCCAAATTGAAACTCCCGCCGTTGATTTATACGAAAAAGTCCGCCAGCAGAAAAAACAGGCCGTGGCTAAAGTTGAGCAGGGCATCTGCCACGCCTGCCGGATTTCAATATCGGTCAGCGTCCTCCAGAAAGCGCGCGGCGGCCAGCCCGTACAGTGCGGCTCCTGCGGACGCATACTATTTATCTCTTGAAAGCTGATTTGAACACCGAAAAGCTCATTATCTATACCGACGGCGCCGCACGGGGAAATCCCGGCCCGGCCGCTATCGGCGTGGTTCTTCAGGACTTAAGCGGCAATACCATCGGTAGAATATCGCGTCGTCTTGCCCCCACAACCAACAACCAGGCGGAATACCAGGCGGTTATTGCCGGACTGGAAAAAGCCATCACTCTTGGGGCAAAAAGTGTTGCAGTTAAAGCGGACTCGGAACTGATAGTGAAGCAAATCAACAGGCAGTTCAAGATAAAAAATACCGCCCTCCGCCCACTATATCAACGGGTGGTGAGTCTAATCGGCTCGCTGGAAAGCTTTTCTATATCTTACATTCCACGCGCGCAGAACGCCGCGGCGGACGCCCTGGCGAATAAGGCATTCAACAATCAATAGTGCTATCCCATTGACTATCCCCTCTGCCTCCTCTACACTATAATTGGGTCAAGTAAACCGGGTGACCGCCCCGATTCGCCCGAAAGGGCTCATCGGGGAGGAAAGTCCGAGCTCCGCCGGGCAGGATGCTGGGTAACACCCAGGAGGGGCGACTCTACGGAAAGTGCAACAGAAACATACCGCCTCGATTCGCCTGAAAGGGCTCATCGGGGTAAGGGTGAAATGGCGAGGTAAGAGCTCACCGGCGACCGGGTGACCGGTCGGCTGTGCAAACCCCATCCGGAGCAAGACCGAATAGAGGGACTAAGGGACGCCCGGCCCGTTCCCCGGGTTGGTCGCTCGACCCTTCCGGTAACGGAAGGGCTAGATAGATGGTCACCGTCCCCGATTTTATCGGGGGCACAGAACTCGGCTTACAGGTTTACCTGACCCACTTATTATAAATTTAACCGACCCGGCATTAAGACCCGACGGAGTATGAATTGATGTCCAGACTGCCCAATATCGTCATCGCCTCTCTCCTAGTGATTGTTCTCGCTCTGTCCTTCGGGAGCGGCTTTCTTTTCGGACAGGCGCGGGGGCCTATTAATCTAACGGGCATCGATATCATCGACCAGGCCTGGAATGTAATCAACTCGAGGTATGTCGACCCGTCCAAGCTTAACTCTGAAAACATGAGCCGCGCCGCTATCGAGGGCATCATCGACTCTCTTGATGACCCGTATACCTTTTACCTCACCGCCGACGAATTATATCAGTTCGTTTCCGTCATACACCGAGAATATCCCGGCATCGGGGCTTATGTCACTCTCCGGGATGGGAATTTAGCTGTTGTCGCTCCTGTTCCCGGTTCGCCAGCGGAGAGGGCCGGCATTTTACCGGATGACATCGTTCTTGAAATCGACGGCGAGTCGATTGCCGGCCTGACTCTGGAGGAAGCCGTCGATAAAATAAAGGGACCTGAAGGAACCACGGTTAAACTGCTGATTCTCCATACCGGCGAGACAGAGCCGGTAATCATTGAAGTAACCCGGGCCGTCATCGAGCTGCCGAGCGTAGTTTATGAAATGCGGCAGGACATCGCCTATATCTCCATCTTCCAGTTTACGGAACGCACCGCCGACGAGCTTGCCAAATTCATCGGGCAACTGACGGAGGACAACGCCAAGGGAATTGTCCTCGACCTACGAGATAACGGCGGCGGACTGCTCGATGCGGCGGTGAACGTTGCCAGTCAGTTCCTAGAATCCGGCATCGTCGTCACCACCAGGGACAGAGATGGCAATGTTACGGAATACAGGGTAAATGAGGACTACCCCCACACTACCCTGCCGATGGTCGTACTCGTCGATGAAAACAGCGCCAGCTCCAGCGAGGTATTGGCCGGCGCCCTGCAGGACTATCAACGGGCGACTATTTCCGGGAATACAACCTACGGCAAAGGCAGCGCCCCGATAGTTTTTAACCTCAAAGACAGCTCCGCTTTGAATGTCACCATAGCCCGCTGGTACACGCCCCTGGGACGCCTTATCGAAGGCATAGGCATCGAGCCTGATATCAAGCTGGACCTGAACTGGGAAGAAACCATCCAGTGGGCTATCGACTATCTTTCAGGAAATCTGC
>MGMR01000031.1:1878-2004 GCA_001796495.1 Chloroflexi bacterium RBG_13_51_18 | reverse complement strand
CGGATATCCTTTAGACAAAGCCGCGCCGATTGCCCTTAAGGAAGTAGCCGACTTTTTAAAGGAAACCACCTCAATAAATGAAGTGGTTTTTGTCCTTTTTGACTCCCGCACTTTTGAGGCTTATAA
>MGMR01000031.1:812-1792 GCA_001796495.1 Chloroflexi bacterium RBG_13_51_18 | reverse complement strand
AAAATCGGTTTCCTGGACATTTGGTGCCGGGAAAATCAGAGGGTACCCAAGGATTTGGAACACGGCACTTCCCGATGCCGAGCATTAAATTTATTAGTGATATACCGACAGTTGTGTATGCCGCTGTAACTACCGGATTAATTATCGATGCCAAAGCTAAGACTGCAAAAATCTGCAACAACCACATAGTAACGATAAAGTGCCACTGCCACAATGCACAGCATTTCCATGGCTTTTTCGCGCATGGCCAGCAACAAATCCTTATCCACAGACCAAGGGTGACAAGATAAGCAGCGTAAGCGATACCGCTTTCCAGAAATCTCCCAAAATACATGAGAATAGCCGCCGTTATAAATGCCGCGATCCATATTGCCAGTAGACCCCCGCATAAATTGCTTCCTCCACCACCTCCACCACCTCCTCCACCACCACCTCCACCTCCTCCTCCCGGTGGTTCAGTAGGTGGTGGCTGTTTACACTCACATCCTTCTTCAGGTAGTGTAATCCACGTTTCTTTAGACTGTGATGGACAGCATTCGTTAATACCTAGCAACTCCACTTTAACATGAGCACCGTTAGCCGGCACTGACGTATAAGGATGGTCGGTTCTCATTACTGTATTATTTACGATTTGTTCTGCACCGCTTCCGTCTCCGAAATCCCAACTCAATCTGGTGCCGGCAAAATCGCCTGAAATTCTGACCTCAAAGAAATATCGGCAGGGGTCTTTTGCATCTTGATTTGCATCCAGATAATCAATAACAGGACAGTTTGTGTTTATCAGCCCAAAGCTATATTCGTTGTCTGTTATACTCAATCCGCACTCCGGCAAGGCACCGCTCAATACGGCAGATACCCTGACCGTCCAATTACCAAGGGCCCAGGTATTATCAAAACCAATGGAGACCTGATTTGTGGAAGTAACTCTAGTTACAGTTTGACCAGAACTGGAATGTGAAAATTGCCAAGTATAACCGCTT
>MGMR01000031.1:126-794 GCA_001796495.1 Chloroflexi bacterium RBG_13_51_18 | reverse complement strand
CGGGCTGCTGCGCGGAAACCGGGTCAAATTTCTCTATCCTTACTATCCAGATTCCGATGCCGTCTGTATTCGGAGGGGTTATGACACAATAGTATCCTCCTCCTCCGCTTCCTATAGGCAGCGGGCCGAGAATAGGCCCATTTGGAACTTGAGGATAATATTTATATGGCGGAAGTTTAAAATGTTTGACGCATACTTGCGACACTATGAAGTTACTTGTGCCAGCCGCTAACGTATCCGTTCCGTTAGTGCCATCCGGATAGATAGCTGAAGGATTCTCGGCCTTTATCCAGTCAGCCATCGCCGAGCCAGCAGCCGGCTGAGTCATTAAGACAGCCCAGTACATGTTCTCCTTGATTTGGGTGTAGCCGGGTAAAGCACTAAATGCTTGGTTAATCGGGCCTTTATATAACTCCAGTTCCAGTTCTTGCATGTGGTACCTCCCAAAATTTCTCAGGCACCCTATCTATAAATGGTATAATAATTATCGGCCTCATCTCATGTTTAATAAAAATATTAGAGGACACCAACCACTAAAAACGCCATCAGTGCTGATGTCCTCTGTGATTTCCTCTACCATCATATGCCACACAGTTCTTCTATAAAGTTTTCAGGCATATTTCATATTTTGGGAATATCATTCTAATTCTAAATAATAGATTTGTCAA
>MGMR01000031.1:0-115 GCA_001796495.1 Chloroflexi bacterium RBG_13_51_18 | reverse complement strand
CCATTATGTGTTTTATGCTATTATATTATGTAGTATAAGATTTGGTGGTCCGGGGGATTTACTCAAATGCTCGTTGTGATGAAGAATGACGCCACAGAAGAACAGGTAAAGGCTG
>MGMR01000030.1 GCA_001796495.1 Chloroflexi bacterium RBG_13_51_18 | reverse complement strand
ATGGCAATACCGCCGAAGAAAATAATCCTCTGCCGCCGTTGCTGCCTTTTATGGTGCGATAGCTGACGGTGTGTCATCTCGCGCGGTGCTTTTCTGACATTCTTTTTCTTAGCCAAGATAATGTTCCTTTACTTTATTTTTTTTATTTCAATATCTTACATCTATTTATAATGTATTAGTCATCTCTTTTCAAATATTACCCGCCCTGATGCTTAATCGGTAAATATCCTTAAGCTGCAAAACTACTTCTGCCAGACTATATGGCATTTCCATTTCGGTACGTTCTGGGGAAAATCGGAGCGGAAATGGGCGCCCCGGCTTTCTTCCCTGATGCAGGCGGCCTCCGTCAACAGTCGTCCGGTCAATATCAGGTTGTGAAGCTCGTAGGAAGGCTGGTCCGTAGGCCTGGGGAGAGCATTCTGCCAACCCGCTAAAATTCCGGCTGCCTGGTTCAACCCATCTTTATCCCTGATAATGCCTGCCTTATCCCAGTGCAGCTGCTGCAGCACCGCCAGACCCGGCGTGGGCAGTATCTTCGGTATCGGCCTCTGGCTAAGCGATACCTGTATATCTTTTATATTTTCTTCCTTTGCAACTTTTTCTTTTACTTTATTTTTTGTTCTTTCGATTATCCTTCGACTGAACACGATAGCTTCCAGCAGCGAGTTTGATGCCAGGCGGTTGGCGCCGTGCACTCCGGTGCAGGCTACCTCGCCGGCTGCAAACAATCCCATGATATTAGTCTCTCCCCAGCTGTTCGTCCTGACACCGCCTATCATATAATGCGCCGCCGGCGCCACGGGAATCTGGGCTTTGGTAATATCCAGGCCGCGGTCGAGACAAAAACGGTAGATTTGGGGGAAACGGGTGGTAATAGTGTGGGGCGGCAGATGCGTCACATCAAGATATACCCTGTCCGAGCCGGCTTTCTTCATTTCATTTAAGATGCTCCGGGCAACGATATCTCTGGGCGCCAGGTCCTCCTTTTCATGGTAGTTAAACATAAAGCGGAGACCTTCGGCGTTGCGCAGCATGCCCCCTTCTCCTCTGACGGCTTCCGAAATAAGAAAAGGCGGCACCCCGGGCATACGCAGGGCGGTTGGGTGGAACTGGAAAAACTCCATGTCTGTGATTTCAGCCCCGGCATTAAAAGCCAGCGCTATCCCGTCGCCGGTAGCCACGTCGGAATTGGTATTGTATTTAAACAGCTGCCCCGCCCCGCCGGTCGCCAGTATCAGAAAACGGCACTGGAACTCTTCCTCGGTACCGGTGCGGCGATCGATAGCCTTGATACCGGCAACCTTTCTTTTTTCCACGAGTATTTCCGTAGCCAGGAAGTTCTCCAGCACCTGAATCCCGGAATCGCGCACCTTTTTGCTTAAAGCCGACTCGATTTGCTCGCCGGTGGCATCTCCGCCGGCGTGAAGAACGCGGGGCACGCTGTGGGCTGCCTCCATGGTTAAAGCAATCTCGCCGTCGATGGTATCGAAAGGCACCCGGAAATATACAAGGTCGGCAATCCGCGCCGAAGCTTCTTTTGCCAGTATATTTACCGTTTCTTCGTTGGAAAGGCCGGCGCCGGCATTAATAGTATCCTGGATATGGAGTTGGGTCGAGTCATCTTTCCCGATGGCCGCCGCGATGCCTCCCTGGGCGTATTTTGTATTACAGTCGTCAATGCTGCCCTTGGTGATAACGAGTACGCTGCCCTGCTCTCTGGCTAATAAAGCTGTATATAGCCCCCCTATCCCGCTCCCCACCACGATATAGTCATATTCGTTCATTTACGCCTATCCTGTCTCCGGTCATACCGGCTTATACCTTTAAGCCTTTTAAGATGTCCCTGGCAATAATGCCCCTCTGCCGTTCCAGCACGATATCTGCAAATCCGGCCTGCGTGGCATGCCGGCATAACTGCTCGATGGTCAATCCGTTATCATTAGGAGGCCCGTTAAAAATATGCGCCACCCGGTCAGCCACCATACGCACCATCTGCGTGGTATATAACTTAACCAGAGCCGCTTCGCGGAAAATCGATTTACCGGAATCGACTTTACATGCAGCTTCATATACCATCAGACGCGCCGCATGAATATTCATCGCTATATCCGCCAGCGCCGCCTGTATATGGCCCCTGTGATAAATCGCCTGCCCAAACGACTCCGTAGACTGGGCTCTAACGGCAGCTTCTTCCAGTAGCCTGCGGGCAATGCCCACGCACCGCGCTCCGCGGATAACCCTTCTTTGCGGCAGCCACCCCCCTCCCAGATAAAACGCTTTGCCTTCATCCCCCAGCATATTCTTTTTAGATACCCGGCAATCTTTAAACACCAGAGTTAAAGGTTCTCTTATTTGAGAATGCCAACCTGTCTCTTCTTCACAATCGCTGATGCTGAATCCCGGCGTATCTTTATCCACGAGGAAGCAGGTCATGCCTTTTTCCGCCATCGCAAAGACTACCCCAAAATAATCATTACTTTTGCGGGAGAAGGATAATTTTTCGCCATTAATCACATAATGTCCGTCTACTTTTTCCGCTTTTGTTTTTACGTCGGATAGGTTAGATTTACTATCGTTTTCCATCAGAGCAAGATAAGGACGTTTTTCATTGTTGATAGCGAGAAGCAGGAATTCTCTACGCTGTTCCGCATCACAATCGAAAAGAATAGGAGTCACGTCTCCAAAATTAAACGGCACTACCGAGCCGGCAAGTTCCTCCTCGACAATGCATACCCCCAGGCTGCTTAAACCCGCCCCGCCCAGCTCCTCCGGAACCCCTATCCCCCACATACCCATATCTTTTACCATTTTTATGAGCTCCGCTTCTTTTTCCGCCGGCAGGTAGGCCCGCGCATCGTGCAGGTCGGCCGCCCGCCCCAGGATATCCCTTTCCAGGGGTTTTAGTTGCTGCCCGACGAAGTCGCGCGCCAGGCTTTGTACCATTTTTAATTCTTCTGACAGCTCAAAGTCCATATCTTTTATCCCGTGCAACTAATCGCCGCTGATAGCTTCTTCTATAAAAAGATCTAAATCCGGTTCTTCGTCGTCGCCGATTTTCTGCTCGAGGCGCGGCATTACCTCGACCATGCGGCGGCTGACAACATAGTTTTTAATCGTTGTATCCACCTGGGGGCAAACGAGGATACAGGCATCGCATAAATCGCAGTCGTCACCCACGATGCTTTCCAGTACCATGGAGGTGCGCTGTGCCGTTTTTTCACGGCGCGAGGGCTCGCGCAACAAAAGAGGACAGATATCCACACAATTGCCGCAGCCCAGGCATTCTTTGTGCCCGCTTATTTCTTCGGCTACATTAAGGGAATGGGCGGTGCCGAAACCGCTGGAAAGCAGGCGGCACCTGCCTACCGGAGGGCATTTTGTATTGAGGACTTCATTTAAAATGCCTTCAATTTCCCTGATATCTCGCTGGATGTGCAGCGGCATACAATCCCCCCCCGCCAGGCGGCTTTAATCATCCGCCTGAAATACTCTACTTGTGTAGCCGGATGTGCGCCGTGCATAATCGGGCAGCAATAGCGGCGATATAGGGCGTTTCATCGCCAGCCCGGCGTTTTTAAGCTCTTTTTGCCAGCGGCGTACATGCTCCAGGGTCGGTGTAGCCCTTTTCACTTCACGGGCATATTGTGCGGCGGCCATTCCCGCCCGCCTCCCGAAAACAAACAGGTCCAGGGTGGAATTGCCTATCAGGCGGTTGCGCCCGTGAACACCGCCGGTGCATTCCCCCGCCGCAAAGAGCCCCGGCACCCCGGTCGCTCCATTGACGTCTATCTTGATGCCGCCGTTCTGGTAGTGTAGCGTAGGATACACCAGTATCGGCTCCTTGGTAATATCGATGTTGAAGCGCTGGAACTGGCGGACCATTGCCGGCAATTCCCGCGCTATCGTGCCCCGCCCCCGGATAATATCTATCATCGGCGCATCGAGCCACACGCCGCTCTCACCGTTAGGCGTTTTCAAACCGCGCTCCTGCTCCCGACACTCGCGGATAATAGCGGACGCCACCACGTCCCTCGGCTCCAGGGGCATGATAAATTGCTCGCCGGCACTATTCACCAGCTGCGCGCCCAGCGTCCTGACTTTTTCCGTTACGAGCTGTCCTAAAATTTGCAGCGGGTAGACGGCGCCGGTGGGATGATACTGCATGGTGTCGATAAACACAAGCTCCGCGCCGGCGCGGTAAGCCAGCACCAGCCCGTCGGCGGTGGCGCCATAGTGATTGGTGGTCGGGAATCCCTGGATATGCAGTCGCCCGATGCCGCCGGTCGCTAAAATCACCGCCCTGGCCCTGGCAATGATTAATTCTTCGGTTTCTAAATTGAGCAGCACAGCGCCGGCAATCTGGCCTTTATCATCAAGAATCAGTTCAACTGCCGCCGTGAATTCGAGGTAATTTATCTCTTTATTCCTAAGTTCGTCACGCAGGACGCGCATTTCTTCAAGGCCCGTGTAGTCCCGGGCGGAATGCAGTCTTCTTCTCGAAGTGCCGCCGCCAGATAGTTCCCGCATGTTGCCGTCCGGCGTCTTGTCCCAGTTTACCCCAAGTTTTTCCAGCCATTTAATGGCCGACGGAGCGTCTTTAACGAGGACTTCGACAAGATCCGGGTCGTTTTCAAAGTGCCCCCCGCCCATAGTATCCAGGTAATGGAGGGCCGGGGAATCTTTCGGCCTGTCGGCCGCCTGCGTGCCAGCCTGCGCGCCGACCGTATTGGCGTCGCCAAGGCGCAGTTTGGTGGTCACGAGCACTCTCGCGCCGGCTTCGTGGGCCAGCAGCGCCGCCGAAGCACCCGCCCCGCCGCAACCGATTACCAGCACGTCCACATTGTAGTCCGGCGTGGCCGGGTCGATGGTATCAGGGTCGATGCGGCTGTTGCCTTCCAGCAGGTCGGCCAGCTCAACCGGCGTGACATCGCCCTTGTTCACGCCTACCCGCAGCTTGCGCATGCTGGTTTTGATATAGTCGGGGTGGTATTGCTGCAATAATGCTTTTTTCTCGATATCGTCAAGGCGGGGCATCGCCTCGATGAGCCGCCTCACACGCGTATCTTCGACATGATGGATGTTTTCTTCTAAATATGATGGATACATTAGCGGATGTTCTATTCCCAGTTCTGCTGCAGCGCCGGCTCCATATCACGCTCGGCATACCTGCGGCGGAGTTCTTTTTCGCTGGCTTTTTTCATTTCTTCTATCGCCTTGTCAAACTTGCCCGACTCTACTTCCGCTATCCTTTTATCGAGGTGTTTTGAGACCGGGGACAGGTAGCGACCGTAGAAGCGACGGCACAGTAAAGCAACATAATAGGGGGCCAAACCCTG
>MGMR01000029.1:15023-20367 GCA_001796495.1 Chloroflexi bacterium RBG_13_51_18 | reverse complement strand
TTGAATTAATTCAGCCCATTGACGGAGAATCGCCCCATCAGGAATTTCTCGCTCAAAAAGGAGAAGGAATTCAACACCTTGGCTTTTTCGTCGATAATCTTGAAAAAGAAGTTAAACATCTAACCGCCGAAGGCTCTAGTATATTGCTTGCGTCTCAATTCAAGGGTGGTGGCGGCGTGGCCTACCTTGACCTCGATGCCGCGGGTCTGATAGTTGAACTGGTGCAGCCCGGTTCTAGATAAACAAAGGGGGAGTCGTGATAACTCCCCCCTTTATATCAAATGCAAAACCTGATTTATTTCTTCTTGGCTTTGTCCAGCGGTATGTCCCCAAGGTTGACGTCTTTCTCCGTGTTGAGCTTGTTGAAAGACTTGGCGGCAAAGCCCTTAGCTGCAATCGTCAGGTTGTAGGTGCCGTCCGCCAACCCCTGGAACCAGAAGTCCCCGAAGCCGTCGGTCGTGGCGGTCATGGTTTTCCCGGCTTTCGGCCCGGTGAGTGTACAGGTGGCCCCGATGACCACCTCTTTCTCTATTGGGTCATATACTGTGCCGGCGATGAATTTCTTGGGGATATTTAGATAATATACCCTGGGTTTAGCTTTGAGTTCCGGTTTGAGTACCTCCGCTTTGGCAATCAGGGCTTTGAATTCTGATTCCTCCCCGAACTTTATCGCCTCGGTGGGGCAGGCATCGGCGCAGCGGGGTATCTTCCACTCGCCGCCGTCCAGCAGGTGGGCGCAGCCCGTACATTTCTGGGCGATATTCAGGCTGTCGTTAAAGAATATTGCGCCGTAAGGGCAGGCGTCCGCGCAGGCCTTGCAGCCGGTGCACTTGTCAGCATCGATGATGACCAGCCCGTCGTCCCTCTTGTAGATAACCCCCTCGATAGGGCAGGCGGGTATGCAGGGGGCTTCGTCGCAGTGCATGCAGGGCACCGGGATATAGTGCATCTTTACCTTGGGCACCGTGCCCCGGATATACTCGTTCACCTTCATCCAGAACTGGCCGGAATCCGGCTGGGGTTTGGCAATAGGCGACCAGTCATTGCCCACATGTTCATCCTTGCAGGCTATCTGACAGCTGTAGCAGCCGTTGCATATTCCAACGTCGATAACAAAAACCTTCATTATTCCATACCTCCTTCAACCCAGCCGTTGAACCGCAGGCCGGACGCCGGGTCGTACTCTCTCTTGAAAGCCTCATCGAACGATTCAGGATCTTTGGCGCGCCATTCCTGGTAATCTTTCTCGGTCACTTTCTGCACATCAACCAGGTATCCGCTGGTGGCTTGGCCGACGGCGTTCTTGGAAGTTATCCCGTTCGGGGCGATGGTGTTGATGGCGCCGCCGCGGTCGACTGTGTTGATAATTGGGTCGTTCCGGGCGCCGTGGTCTACATAGGCTACGCCGGACATCATGCGCTCCCAGACGCGGGCGCCGCAGAGTACCACGCCTCGCTCGTTGAACACTTTCACAATGTCGCCGTCCTTGATGCCGCGCTTGGCTGCGTCCTTCGGGTTTAGCCAGACCGGCTCGTAGCGGTAGCCGTCCGCCCCCAGCACTTTGCAGGTGGGCGTTTCACGCGTCCAGGTGATATCATCTCCCTGGGAATGCGTGCGCCACCGTCCGTGGTTGGACATCAACAGCAGCGGGAACATGGCAGCTCTCTCGCTGGAAATACGCTCGTCATGAGTCTCGCCTTTCTCAATCCACTTCGGATAGGGAGGCCTCTCATGGTCGTCCGGGAAGTACTGGGCAAGCCTGGCGGAGTAAAACTCCAGCTTGCCCGTTGGCGTGGGCAGCGGGTTCTTGACCGGGTCTTCGTAAAATTTTCTGAAGCCGGGCGGGTCGTTCTCCCAATCTTTAGCCACCGGGTAGACGAAGTATTTTTTATCCAGAAAATTTTCCCATGTCGTCAGATTGCCTAGTTCCATGGTATCGAAGACGTCTTTTTGCAGGTCTCTGGTCGTTTTCCCCTCGGAGAATTTCTTGCCCAAACCGAGTTTTTCGGCGATCGCCAGGACTATCTCATAGTCGCTTTTGGATTCCCCAATAGGCTGGATAGCCTGCTCCTGGATGGCTACGCTCTGGAAATGAGGTCCCTGCCGTGAATTGGTAACGATATCTTCCACTTCCAGTGTGGTGTTCGCCGGCAGGATGATATCGGCATAAATGCACTCGTTTTCCAGCCAGGGGTGCTGCGCTACCACGCACTCGATCTTGGGGCTTCTCTGGGCTTCTATCGACAGGTTGCCGTGGTTCCAGCAGGTAATACGACACGGGGTATCCGTCCACATCATGTGTATCTCTACGCCGCCCTTTTCCTTGGCGATGGGGTAGGTGTATTTCACGAACTGGTCTTCTGTTTGCGATTCCTGCCCGCCGCTGCCCATAAAGGTAAGGGGCGGTTTAAGTATCGCATCCTGTATAAGTGTCTTGGGAATCAGCTGTTTGCCCCAGGCATCGATGGTGGTGCGGCAGGGTATCCTCAAGCGCTCGGTTAAGGCCGGGTTAAAGTAGCGGATGCTCTTTAGTCCTTCGGCCCGGGGCATCCCGAAGTAGGTTATCTGGCACTGGTGGATACCGGGTCCGCCGAGACCTTTCATACCCAGCAGAACGCATTCCAGGCGGCCGGGCTCGTGCGAGAAGGGCCCTCTGATGAAAGAGCCCCCGAAATAGTGCATGATAGATGTTATCTTCTTGGCGAACTCCCGCGCCAGGGCTTTAATCGTCCATTCCGGCACGCCGCATTTCTTAGAGGCCCATTCCGGGGTCTTGGGTATGCCGTCTTCCTTACCCAGGACGTAGCCCTCTATTTTATCCATGCCGACGGCGTGGGTCTTGATATATTCTTTGTTCCAGGTGCCTTCTTTTATCCATACATATATAATTGCCAGCTGTAATGCCGCATCGGTATTGGGCAGCACCGGTATCCACTTGTCCGCATGGACGGCGGCGCCGTAGTTCAGCTCGGGGCAAATATAGACCTGTTTGATGCCCGCCTGCGTCCAGAAGTAGCAGATTCGTGTGGCGTACTGTCCCGTAAAGCCCCAGGGGGTGGTCTCCGGGTCGCAGCCCCAGAAGAGCAGCATTTCACAGTTTTCCGTGATATCTTTAATCAGGTTGGCTGCCGGCGACATCATGCCCTGGAACCCCTGCCCCCAGACATGCTTGGAGCCCCAGTACCAGCCTTCCCAGCTGTCCGGATTCCTTACCTGCTGGGTAAAGCCCCCCATCATATCGAGCAGCCTGCCCTGGTGCCCGTGCGGCGTGTGAATAGTCTTGCATTCTCCGTGCCCATCGCCCTGTACTAGGATGGAACACGGGCCGTATTCTTTATGTACTCGCTTAATTTCTTTCGCGATGATGTTTGTAGCTTCTTCCCAGGAAATTCTGCGGTACTTGCTCTTGCCGCGGTTCTGCGGATTTCTCTCCCCGTTGGGGTCCCAGTCCACTCTGATAAGGGGATACTTAATACGGTTAGGAGAGTAAGTCCTTTTCTTATAAGCCAGCGAGAATGTTCCGGGTAATGCTTTCATCAGCGGTTCCAGCGTCTTGCCGTTCCGCTTCATTTTCCAGGCGTTGAACTTCTTTTTATCATACTTCCAGTCGTAGTGGAACGGTCGGATTCTAACGGCTTTGCCGTCTTTAACATCGACGACGCATTCGCCGCCGCCGCCCAGCAACCCGCCGAGAGCCAGCGCTTTAATTACTGTTTTGTCTGGCTTTACATCAACCTTTTTGCTTTTTACAGCGGACATTTCAGTAACTCTCCTTCCAAGAATTTATGTGAGTGTATTTAATAATGGCGTATCTTTCCGGTGTTGTGAGTGGGTATCGTTGGTAAAAATGCCTTAAAAGAGCATGTTATTTTACGCAATCACTTAAAAATTTACACTAGCAGACTTCTCCTTGTCAAGTTAAACCGGTTGGCCGGATGGCCGTTTTTGATATCAATCCCGCTGCTGTTCCCATTTATGGCAGTAATATTCTGACGGTCAAAAACCTGTTGCCGACTATTACTAATGTCCTGTGATATTTTTGATAAAATTTCAGGTCTCATTGTGATTATTAATTGATGTTGCCTGCGTAAACTTGGATGGCATGGAGGAAAAGCTGATGGAAATGACTAAAGTACCTTTCCGCCATTTCGCTCGCTTCATCCAGCGCTGTTGCCGTCGGTTCCATTTTATAGTTGCCTCTCTGGAATGGACCTCGCTGGCGTGCCGGCTATACCCGCAGGACTTATGCCTGGGCAGGCACGTCAGCGAGGCCAAACCGTTGCCGGTATATTCACAACATATCTTGCTAATACAGGAACGCCGCAGAGTAATTTGGAGATAATTATTTGAACCTATATCTGATTGTGCCGCTCGTGCAGGTTATATTTTGTCTTACCTTGCTGGCTGTATTGCTGATTAACGGTAAAAACCACGTTGCCAGGCGGCCTTTTGCCATCTCCCTTTATTTCATGATGCTCTGGGGCTTCCTTATCTTTATGATGCGCGCCAGCCGGGATATGGAAACAGCCCTCGTATGGGAAAAATTCGTCCTCTGGGCGATATTGACTGCCTCGGTGTTTTTCTTCCAGTTTGCCGTCGCTTTAACCGGCGCCAGGCCCAATAAATATTTCGTATATTCTCTTTATGGTGCCTGTTTCGCTGTGCTGGTCCTTATTCCCACCGGACTGGTTATCGATAGCATGCAGATGATGTGGTACGGAAAGGGGCTGGTTATCGGTCGTCTCTTCCCCCTTTATATTCTAACGGCATACCTGCCGGTTATTTGGAGTGCTGTTCTATTGAAAAAGCACTATAAAAAGACGCGCAATATCGATGAAAGGGTCCGTTCCCAATATATCATCGCCGGTATCGCCGCTATGGTTATCGGCTCTACTATGGACTTTTTACCGGCACTGGGTTTAAAGGTATTGCCCCTGGGCATTGTAGGGAATATTGTATTTTGTTTGATTACTACGGCGGCCATGTTGAAATGGAATCTCCTCGATATGAAGGCTGTGCTGCGTAAATTTGCCACCTATGCGCTGACTATGGCGTTGATTTTTAGTGTTTTCGGCAGCCTTATCTATCTGTTCAGCTATCTTCTCCATGATTTAATGACGCCTTTCGCCATGACTATCGTTATCGTGACGGTTTTTATCGGCGCATCTTTATTCCAGCCGGTATTATCACGACTCCAGCTTGTTGTCGACCGGTGGTTTTTCCGGGAAAGGTTTACCCATATTCAGAATCTAAAGAAGATAACCCGCAGCGTCAGGGAGGATTTTGACCTGGAACAGCTTACATCATCCCTCGTCCAGAGTATCGCCAAGGGTATGCAGTCACA
>MGMR01000029.1:3191-15010 GCA_001796495.1 Chloroflexi bacterium RBG_13_51_18 | reverse complement strand
CTTTTGCCTTCGCCTGCATCTGGGAATTTTCTAACCTATGCCTACTCTGATCAGAAAAAAAACCAGGCGCTGCCCGGGTTTTCCTCCGGCAGCCCGCTTATCAATGTGATGAATCAACAGGGCGGCATTACCGATTGTGCCGATATCGATGATATTAAAGCTTTCGAAGGTCTCCCGCCGCGCGATAGAGAAATCCTGAAAAATAACGGCATCGAGCTTTTAATATCGCTAAAGACCAACAGTCATTTATCGGGTATGCTCTTACTTGGCGGGAAGTCCTCCCGTGAGCCGTATTCTCTGGAAGAGCGGAAGCTCCTCCAGACGGCCTCCGCCGATGTAGCGGTGAATATCGAAAACGCCAGCGATATTGAAAATATGAAGCGGAAGCACAGTGAGCTCCAGCGGGCAATGGAAGGCGTTATCCACGCCATATCTCTGGTCGTCGGCAGCCGTGACCCGTATACTGCCGGCCATCAGCGCCGGGTCGCGGAACTGGCCCGCGCCATTGCCGGAGAAATCGGTCTTTCCGATTGGCAGGTTACCGGCGTCTACGTTGCCGGCCTGCTCCATGATGTCGGCAAAGTGTCCGTGCCTTCGGAGATTTTAACCAAGCCCGGTAAAATTACCGCCAGTGAATTTAGTATTATCAAGAACCATTGCCGCGTGGGATATGAAATCCTGCAAAAAATAGATTTCCCCTGGCCGGTTACCAGGGCTGTGCTGCAGCACCATGAAAGACTGGATGGCTCCGGTTATCCTGATGGCTTGTCCGGCAATGATATCATCCTTGAAGCCAGGATACTGGGCGTGGCTGATGTTGTTGAAGCAATGTCATCCCACCGCCCCTACCGCCCGGCGCTGGGGCTTGATAACGCTTTAGCGGAAATCAAGCATGGCAGCGGTGTCCTCTACGACCCTGAAATCGTCGCCGCCTGTCTGCGTCTCTTAAATAAAGATGAATTCGGGTTCGATGTAATTATGGCCGCGGCGGAAGCTAACAATGAATATGTTCTGGAAGTAATAAAATAGGCAAATTTGTGCATGTAAAGTAATTAACGATTATATCCAAACCATTTACGCCTCCTCTATTTTGAGCGACGAAGCAGATTGATTTCAGGGAGTTTTAGCTTCGTCGCTCCGTTTTTTTCCCAGTAACTAATATCGCCGGCGATATTTACCCGCGGCTGAATATCGGTAAATCAGTAACCATCGTACTATTTAACTATTTGTTAACACTTTTTATGGTATAATTATGTTATCATTATAATAGAGGCTAGGTATGAAATCGAACTGGAAGCGTAATAGCGTTATATATATCATTATCCTGCTGGCGGCTGTTCTCCTTTTTTCCTTCCTTATGCCCAGCGGCACTGAACCTGCTGAGGTGCCTTTGAGCTTGGTTGTCTCCATGTCCCAAAACGATGAGATACAGAAAATCACTGTTGAGGGGGATTTGCTGATAGTTACCACCGTAACCGGCCAGGAGATAAAAGCATTTAAGGAAATAAACGCTACCCTCTCTGATATTCAAGGACTTAAACTCGATAATGTTGTCGTTGATATTAAAGGTTCCTCGGGAATCAACTGGGGAAGCCTGCTGATAAATTTCCTGCCGTTCATGCTGCTGATTTTCCTGTTTTTCCTCATATTCCGTCAGGCGCGCGGGGCTAACAACCAGGCCATGAGCTTCGGGCGCAGTAGGGCGAGGCTTTTCCCCGCCAACCGCACCACCGTTACCTTTGCCGATGTCGCCGGTGTGGAAGAAGCCAAGCAGGATATGCAGGAAGTCGTGGAGTTCCTTAAGTCACGTGAAAAGTTCACGACCCTGGGGGCTCGTATCCCTAAGGGGGTTCTCTTGATAGGTCCCCCCGGTACGGGAAAAACTTTAATGGCGCGGGCTGTCGCCGGTGAGGCTGATGTTCCCTTCTTCTCTATCAGCGGCAGTGAGTTCGTGGAAATGTTCGTCGGTGTTGGCGCTTCACGTGTGCGTGACCTCTTTGACCAGGCTAAGCGTAATACGCCGTGTATTATCTTTATTGATGAAATTGATGCCGTAGGTCGGCAGCGCGGCACTGGACTTGGCGGCAGCCACGATGAAAGAGAGCAGACCCTTAACCAGATTCTCGTGGAAATGGACGGCTTTGATACGAATACCAGCGTTATCGTTATCGCCGCCACTAACCGACCTGATATCCTCGACCCGGCATTACTGCGTCCCGGCCGTTTCGACCGCCGTGTAATGTTGGACCTGCCTGATATCGTCGGGCGCTTGGCCATTCTTAAAGTCCATTCCAATGGAAAGCCGCTTGATAAAGATGTGGGTTTAGAAGTGGTGGCTAAAGGTACGGTAGGCTTCAGCGGTGCTGACCTTGCCAACGTTGTTAACGAGGCTGCCATCTTAGCCGCCAGACACAGTAAAAAAGTTATCAGCCTCAAAGATTTTGAGGAGTCTATAGACAGGGTATTGGCAGGACCTGAACGTAAGAGCCGTAAAATCAGCCCTAAAGAAAAGGAAATGATTGCTTACCATGAGGCGGGCCATGCCCTTGTCGCTAGGATGCTGCCCAATGCTGACCCCGTGCATAAGATATCTATCGTAGCCCGCGGGATGGCTCTGGGCTATACCAAGCAATTGCCGGCGGAAGACAGATATATCCATACGCGTTCACAGTTTAAGGATGCTCTGGCTACCTTATTCGCTGGAGATGTTGCTGTAGAATTGATTTTTAATGAGCGGACAACGGGAGCTCATGATGATATCAAGCGGGCGACCGAATTGGCTCGCCGCATGGTTACTGACTATGGCATGAGCGATAAGCTGGGCATGAGGACTTTCGGCAATAAACAGGAGATGGTCTTTCTCGGCAGGGAAATCTCCGAACAGAAGGATTACAGCGAACGTTTTGCTCTTGAGATTGACCGGGAGATTGACCTTCTCATTGTAGAAGGCCGCAAGTGCGCCGTAGGTATTCTGACGAAAAACAAGCCGAAATTGAAGCAACTTGCTACCAAACTTATTAATCAGGAAACTCTTGAAGGTGAAGGTCTGGAGCAGGTTTTCGGTGATATCGGCTTGTCTAAACCTGTAAAAAGAGTCAAAAAGACGAATATTCCGGTGCCGGTAAAGCCCGTTGCTGAAGGCGAAAAGGTGCTTCAGCCCAAGAAAGCCCCGGCGAAGCCCCAGCTTGTCCCCAAGCAAACTCCCGCTCCATCCGATTAACGGCTGTTTATCAAGCTATCATGATTCAAATAACTGACCGGCCTATTTCACCCGAAGACGTGGTAAACCACGCTAAAACTCCCGATAGTGGCTGTGTTGTCACCTATGTCGGCCTAATCCGTGATAACTCCCGGGGCAAATCGGTCTATTCCGTGGAATACACTGATGCTGATGGTAAAGCCGCGGAAAGGTTGAATGAAATCGCTTCAGAAATCGGCCGCAAATACCCGGTGAATAACGTGGTCATCTATCACCGCGTAGGTGTGCTGAACGTGGGTGATATCAATCTTGTGGTGGCTGTCGCGGCGGCTCATCGCGGTGAAGGCCTGGCCGCCGTTGGCTACGCCGTCGACCTTTTTAAGGAAAAGCTGCCCACGGCAAAGAAAGAGACCTATCTCGACGGCACTATCTGGGAAGGGCACTAACTCCGCCCACTGTCATTCCGAGTCCTTCCGAACAAGGACGTGGCAATCTCTGACTCCGCTTTTAACCCATCTTTTGATTTTTGACCTTTGAGTTTTGAATTTTGTTTGGTTATTGTATCTTGGTTATTGGCTATTTTTTTACATTCCCTGTTTAATCACGAACTCGGCCAGATCGTAGAACGCCCGGCGGCTTTCAACATCCGGTAATGACTTAAGATTGCGGCAGGCTTTTTCGCAGTAATCTCCGGCGATTTTATAGCACTCTTTGATTATCCCCGTATTTTTCACGATGTCGATGGCTTCCGCCACGTCTTTTTTATCCCTGTTTTTGAAGAATCGTCCTACCGGGTTATCCTTCGGGTTGCGCTCGATGATGAATATAGCCGGTAGTGTCAGCGTCCCCTGTATCAGGTCGGAGCCGACCGGCTTGCCTAGGGCTTCCGCCGTGCTGGTAAAGTCCAGGATATCGTCCACGACCTGGAAAGCGATACCCAGGTTATCGGCGTACTCTTTCATTATCGCTACCGACTCTTCAGGCGCTTTGCCCAGAATCGCCCCCGATTGTGTTGCCAGGGAAAACAGCGAGCCTGTCTTCCGGTAGATACGCCGGTAATAACTGTCGCGGTCTTGGTTGATGTTGTATGCCCCGCGGAATTGCCCGATCTCGCCGCTGGATATGATGCCCAGTGTCTGGGAAAACAGCTTTATCACCCTTGGTGTCTGGGTATCGGACACGAACTCGCCGGCTTTAGCGAATAAGAAGTCGCCCATCAATATCGCAATTTCGTCCCCCCACTTGCTGTTAATGGTTACCTGCCCCCGCCGCGTCGATGCCTTGTCGATAGCGTCGTCATGCACCAGCGTGGCCGTGTGCATCAGCTCCACGGAGACCGACATCGGTAGCAGGTAGGTAAGGTTATAATGATACAGCTTGCCGGCCAGCAGCGTCAGCGCCGGTCTCATTCCTTTGCCCGTCTCGCTGACGATGTAGTTTAGCTGCTTGGAAAGCCACTCGTAATCTATCCGGCTGATGGACTTTAATGTATCTTTGACTTTATCTAAATCTTTCTGAATTGGTGCGTAAATCTGCTTAAGTTCCAAGTCTTTTCGTCTCCTCTTCGATAACGCTCTCATCGAGTTTGACAAAGAGTGGTTTCGGCTCCCTTAATTTTTGCCCCGGTGGTACCGTTTGTGGTATCCACCCGGCATCTTCTAGTTTGCCGTTAAATCCAAGATATTCGTGCACTTTCTGCGAGCTGAAAGGCAGGAACGGAGACAGCATTGTTTTCAGGCGGGAGATGGCATTGATGGCGGCGTACAGTGAAGTTGCCGCCGCGCGTTTATCTTCCTTGATTTTTTTCCACGGCGCTTTGTCATCCAGGTAGCGGTTGGCCTGCTGTGCCAGTGACATGGCGGTTTGGATTGCCTGCTTGAAACTGCATTGTGCTATGGACTCTCCCACTTTTTCAATACAGGCGTCCGCGCTATCGATAAGATTTTTATCTGAATCGTCGAAATTACCGGCCTCCGGTACGCACCCATCGTAGTTTTTATAGGTAAAAGTCAGCACGCGGTTCACCAGGTTGCCGTAGGTTGCTACCAGCTCGTCATTGTTGCGGCGTACGAACTCCCGCCAGGAAAAATCGGTATCGCTGGTCTCCGGCATGTTGATGGAGAGTATATATCTTAGCGGGTCGGGGTCGTAGCGGGAGAGGTAGTCCGGCACCCATATCGCCCAGTTGCGGCTCTTGGAGCCTTTCTTGCTTTCGATAGTCAGGAATTCATTGGCCGGCACATCGTAAGGCAGGTTGAGCCCGTCATAGCCCATCAGCATCGCAGGCCAGTTCATCGTATGAAAAACGATATTATCCTTGCCGATGAAGTAATAACCTCTGGCATCTCCCTGCCAGAACCGGCGCCACTTTTCGGGGTCGCCCTGCTTTTTTGCCCACTCTTTGCTGGCGGAAAGGTAGCCGATTATATTTTCAAACCAGACATAAAACCGCTTGTTCTCGAATCCCGGCAGCGGCACGGTAACGCCCCAGTCGATGTCCCGCGTTATCGCCCGGTCGTTCAGCCCCTCCTTGAGGAAGCCGAGTGTGAAGTTCTGTACGTTCGTTCGCCAGTGTTTTTGCGCTTGCACCCAGTCCAGCAGCCTGTCCTGGAAAGCGCTCAACTTGAAAAACAGGTGCTCCGTCTCGCGGAATTCTGGCGGCGTGCCGCAGTGCCGGCAGCGTGGTTCCTTTATCTCGGCGGCATTGAGAGGTTTACCGCAGGTATCGCACTGGTCGCCCCGGGCGCCGGTATCGCCGCAGTGCGGGCATGTACCCTCTACGTACCGGTCGGGCAGGAAGCGCTGGCACTTCGGGCAGTATGGCTGTGAGGTGCTCGACTTATAAATATAATCGTGCTTTAGAAGTGTCTGGAATATATCATGCGTTACTGCGGCATGATTCGTGGTCGTTGTAGAAGTGTACAAATCCCAGGAAATCCCCAGTTTTTCCCAGACCTCTAAAAAGGCGCGGTGATAGCGTTCGGCGATCTCTGCTGGGGTTTTGCCTTCCTGTTCGGCTTTAATTGTTATCGGCGTGCCGTGCTGGTCCGAGCCTGATACCATCAACACCTCGTTCCCTTTAAGGCGGTGATACCGGGCGAAGATATCCGCCGGCAAATTGGCTCCGGCGAGATGCCCCAGGTGCAGCAGGCCGTTGGCGTATGGCCATCCCACCCCGATGAAAATCTTTTCGCTCATATTCAGGAGGTTTCCCCGACCTAGAAAAAGGTCAGTATCTTTTCACCTTTCTCTTCTTTATACTGGGCATAACCTTTTTTCAGGCAGCACTCTACGCAGTAGCGCTTGGTGTCCCCCTCCTCGTCCTCTTTGCCGCCCTTTTCATTAATAGCCAGGTAGCGGTCGGGATAGGGGATGGGCTTCTTGCAGCCATCGCATTTTATCTCGCCTAAAGATACACAACCACGACGCATTTGTTTGCTCCTTATCTCATTTTACGCGTATTTTATCTGTTTCTCTCCCAGACCTTGTCCAGTCTAAGCCAGGTCTGGTATAGCTCTTTTTTCTTCAGCCCCGTCTCTCCAGCCACGGTGCTGACGGCTTCCTTGGCGGTAGCCCCCCCGAGGTACAGCTGGTGCAGTTGCCTTTCGATATCTTCCGTTAACCGGGGCTTTTCCTTCGTTCCCTTGCCCTGTATTACCAGAGTAAACTCGCCCCGCGGCGTGGCAAAGTGCTTTATTGCCTCCCCCACCGTCCCCCGGAAGATTTCCTCGTGTAATTTGGTCAGCTCCCGGCAGACGGCGATACGCCGGTCGCCCATTATCTGTAGTATGTCTTGCAGAGTTACCGCGATGCGGTGCGGCGCTTCCAGCGCGATGATGGTGCCGGTTTCGTCCTTTATCGCTTCCAGCGCACGACGCCGCGCCGTTGCTTTATTTGGTAGAAAGCCTATGAAAGTGAACCTGTCCGTCGGCAGACCGGATACTGCCAGCGCCGTCGTTATCGCGGAAGCCCCCGGAATCGGGACGATAGTTATGTTTAATTTGCTGGCCGCGGCTATAAGCTCATAGCCGGGGTCGGAAATGCCTGGCATCCCCGCCTCGGAGACCAGCGCTACGTCCCATTCCTTTAACCGCCCGAGGATATAGTCCAGCTTGGTCAGTTTATTGTGTTCGTAATAGCTGGTCATGGGTGTTTTTATATCGTAGGCGGTCAATAAACGTCTCGTCTTGCGGGTGTCTTCGGCGGCAATCAGTTTCACCTCGCGCAGCACGCGGAGCGCCCGCAGCGAGACATCCTCAAGATTGCCTATTGGTGTGGCTACAACGTAAAGAATGGGCATTTTGTGTTATCCTGACATAATCATTATAGGAGATACGCCTCTGCCTGTCTATTCTTTACGTCGGAATGGCCGTTTGGGCGGAGCGTATTGGTATAAAACAGATAGCGGCTTCGTATTGCCCTGGTTTTCTATCTATCGATTTCCGCGTTAAAAAATGCCAGAAAAAACAATATCAGCACGCCGAATAGCGCGAATGTCCCGAAGGTGAGATTCCCGAAGACCCACAGCGTGCTCCAGGCAACCAGGTTGGCGTTGGTATAAAATAGCCCGATTCCCCCGGAAATCAGGAATACCAGTCCGAACAACATGAAGAGTAAAAACATGCTCTATCCTTATTATATTCTGTGTGACCGAATTATATAGTCCATATATAAAATTGTCAACCTGTCGGGAGGAAATTATTCCTGCGGGAAGTCAAAAGAAATGAATTGACCCATAGAAAATTCTTACTTGCATAATATTTAAAAATTTTGTTATAATAAATAGCACATATATGTGCAGCGCAAAAGCTTCTCCTAAGTTCAAACAGCTCCGTCAGTCTTACGGCTTTGACGAAGTTGCCATCGTGCCCGGGGATGTCACCCTCAACCCCGACCAGACTAACACCGAATTCCGTATCGGCGACTTCACTTTTTCGATTCCTTTTCTTACCTCCGCTATGGACTCCGTCGTCGATGTGAAACTGGCCATTCAAATCAACAAGATGGGCGGGCTCGGCGTTCTTAATATGGACGGCATCCAGGCGCGCTATGAGAATCCCGATGAAGTGCTTGATAAAATCGCCAAGGCCAGCGACTCCGAAGTTACCGCTTTGATGCAAAAAATCTATAAAGAGCCGATTAAAGAAAACCTCGTCGGTGATAGAGTCAGGGCAATCAAAAAAGCCGGCGCTGTCTGTGCCATATCTTTAATCCCCGCCAATACTAAGCGACTGGCCCCCATCGTTGCGGAAGCCGGCGGCGATATTCTGGTGGTGCAGTCCACCGTTACCAGCGCCCGCCATATCTCCAAGAGCTACCGCGGCTTGGTTTTCTCTGAAATCAGCAAGCAGATTAAGATGCCGGTTGTCGTCGGCAATTGTGTCAGCTATACCGCCTGCCTGGAACTGATGCAGACCGGCATCGCCGGTGTTTTTGTCGGCGTCGGCCCCGGCGCTGCCTGCACCAGTCGTGAAGTCCTCGGCATCGGCGTTCCGCAGATAACCGCTACTATCGACTGCGCGGCGGCGCGGGACGAATACTTTAAAGAGTCCGGTAAATATATACCGATTATTACCGACGGCGGCCTGCGCAAGGGCGGCGATGTCTGTAAGGCTTTTGCCGCCGGCACTGACGCCGTGATGATAGGTTCGCCCTTCGCCCAGACTAAAGAAGCCCCTGGTCGCGGCTATCACTGGGGCATGTCTCATCCCCACCCCGCTCTCCCCCGCGGTACACGCATTAAAGTGGGCACCAACACTACTCTGGAAAAACTCCTCTTCGGGCCTACCTCCCTCACCCACGGCTCGGAAAACCTCGTCGGCGCTTTACGCACCGCGATGGGTTTCTGCGGCGCCGGCACTATCCGGGAAATGCATAAAGCCGAGATGGTTATCGCCCCTTCCATCGTCACCGAGGGAAAGTCCTACCAGATGACCCAACGGGTCTAGAGCAACTCCAGATTTCTGACTTTCTCTAAATATTTCATCACGCGTGTGTCTATATCTTCGGGATAGGCATATCCTAAGCCTCTGCCCACCTCTTTAGCTGTTTTGCGGAATATCTCTATGGTGTTATAAAGCTCCTCCCAGTAAGTTTCATCCCCTCCCCCCTCGAACGTCTTTTGTAGTTCTTTGATGATTTCTTTCTCAAGATATTTTTGCAGTCCTTTGCCGTACTGCCCCTGCTTCAACGACCAGTCATGGTCTATTTCTACCTCCCACTCCAGTATCCTGCACAGTTTTTCGTGTCTCATAAAATTCAGCATGCCTTTAAGCGGGAACAGGTCGCCGCGGCGTATATACTTGGCTGCATAAGGCGCATTTGAAAAAAACTCCTCTACAAATTGAAGATACTCTCCTTCCGTCGGTGGTTTGGGAACGAACGCCCGGTAGGAAGGCTCTTTCATGCCCCGCGTCAACCCGTCCTTGTCCAGTAGTACCTTATATCCGTCGTCGATGTAGTCCGGCAGCTTTTCCATCCCCGCCACATGTTTCAATAAATCCACCGGCCAGAGGGTAAAATCTATCTTCAGTCCGTCCTCGTACTGCGTAACCCTGATGAACCTTTCATACCCGTACCTTATCTCGACCGGGTCCCTGTACAGAACCAGTATCTTGCCAAATTCCCCCAGCCAGCTTTCGTCATCAAGGTATGGTTTTATCTCCTTCACTACCACAATAACATCGTAGTCGGTAAATTCATCTATCACCGACTGCGGATTGGTGCGGGAACTTGTCAGCAGCAAAGCCCGGATATCCGCTTTTCTCTTCGCCCATTTAACTAATTTGTTAATCACATCTTGCTCTTCTGACATATTATCCGTTGCTCATTTCTCCAGCACGATGAATAAAAACCCCGGTCTTTCCATCAGCCGCTTGTATACCTCTGGTGCCAGTTCCTTGCATTCTTTCGTTGGTAATGGTTCATCGATGCTGATGATATTAAATTTAGACCTTACTATCGGGCGGAGTACTTCTTTCAGCGGGCGTACATAGTAATGTACTTTAAATGGCCGCGGGCCGCTGGAGCCCCAGGTGTCTTCCACCATCTTGAAATCATAATAGCTTGGTAGTTTGAGGTACTGGTACATTTCGAAAGGGTGGTGGGTGGAAATAACCAGCCTGCCGCCTTTTTTCAATACTCGGTGCAGTTCCGCTAGTAAAGGCTCCCAGTCTTTAATATAATGCAAAACTAGGGAGCAGATAACGCAATCGTAAGTGTTGGATTTCAGAAATGACATCGGTCGCGAAATGTCCGCGCAGAATATCGTTAGTTTAACTGATTTTATTCGGGCGACTAGCCGTTCTGTCATCACCTTGCTGATGTCTACCGCAGTAACTCTGGCGCCGTTTTTCAGGGCGTATTCCGTGAAGAATCCGGAGGCGCAGCCTGTATCCAGCACGTTTTTTCCCTTTAGCGATGGCAGACGGGCTATCACGGCCGGTCTTTCATAAAGATTGTTCCAGGAAAATGGACGTTCTACGTGTTCCAGATAATCCTCGATAACTATCGAATCATAACTGGTTAATTCCGCATCGTCTGACATATCTCCCCGCGTAAACTGTATTAATCCCAGTATTATATTATTGCTGCGTAAACATGTAAAGTCGTCCCCTTTTTGACACTTCATGTCTTTATCGTTATCATTAGCTCAAATACTTTAGCGGAGTGAATTCTATGCCAAAAATCAACTATGAAAAATACCTCGTCAGAAAGCCTCTTTATGAAGCTTTCGGCGGCACGAAAAACCGCCAGAGTCCCACCATGACCATGATGAGTAATAAGCAGGTACCGGGGTCTAATCACTATATGGAGCCCGGCTGGATATACGGCATCCCCGACCCTAACCCCAGCTTGTATGAGCATGTCCACGACTTCGATGAGATTGTTATGCACTTAGGCGGCAATTACAGGACACCGCAGGTGCTCGGCGGAGAGGTGGAATTTTACGTTGGCGGACAGCCTGTTGCCTTTAATACTTCAACTACTTTTTTTATCCCTAAGGGTACTCCCCACGGCCCTGTAATCTGGAAAAAATTTCAATATCCCCACCTCCAGATGGCTATCATGATCGGCACCGGTAGCGCCGGCGAAGCTTGGGGCGAAAGCGGCATCCACAATAAAAAAATCGCCCCCCCAAAGAAAACAAAAGACTTTGATTTTGAGCAGTATGCGGTACGTAGCCCCGTTCGCGAAGCGGGTTCACTGTATAAATCCGGACGTACCAGCCCCGCTATGACGTTTATGAGCGGCGTGCAGGTGCCGGGCGTTAAATACTACATAGAATTCCAGTGGACATTCGGCACGCCTGTCTTAAAATCCGCCGGCGCCGGGATGAAAGAGATGACCCATGATTTCGATGAAATTATCCTGCACCTCGGCGGCGCCCCGCAAAATCCGGAAGACCTGGGAGCTGAATTGGAGTTCTTTGTCGGTGGCCAGCCCCTGACCTTTGATACTACTAGTGCGCTTTTTATACCCCGCGGCGTGCCTCATGGACCTTCGAGGCTTAAGAAATTCCGCAAGCCTTACATGATGATTGCTATAATGTGTGGAGCAGGGTCATTGAGAGAGGGGTGGGGACGCTAGTTCTCTCTAACTGCGTTCTTTAATAGTGGTA
>MGMR01000029.1:0-3180 GCA_001796495.1 Chloroflexi bacterium RBG_13_51_18 | reverse complement strand
GGCACCAGCCGGTCATAATCGTTAAATGAATCCATATCCCGCCAGCTGGCCGTTTGGATTTCGGACTCTTCATGCACTTCAAAGGAGTCACGCTGGTAAGCCGACTTGTCGGTAAAACGTCCTTCGTAAATATACATGATTTCGTGATGCGGTTTCCCTTCATGCGTGAAGATGCTCTCCATGACTTTCAACAGCTTTAATCCGACTATTTCCTGCCCGATCTCCTCCCGGATTTCCCGCCTGATGGCCGCCTCGGTCGTTTCCCCGAACTCCACCGCTCCCCCGGGCGGTCGGTAGAAAGGCTTGTTGTCCACGGAATCGAAATACTCAACAACGAGTATGCTTTCCCCGCGCCGGAAAATACATATTACTACTACGCGTATGTTTTTAGAATTCATTGAACGGGATAGCTGTAAGGGTTTTTACGCCCTTACTCTTCTTCCTCTTCTTCTTCGTCCGGGGGTGGCATAGTAGCGCTCTCGCCGCCTGTGCGCGGTAGTAGCACGCCCCCTTTGTCCCGCTTCTTTGCCGAGCGCGGCGGCAGCTTGCTGACGGTCTTCCGCAGGTTCTTAAGACTCTCTCCATCCATCTCCGCCATTACCCCGTCTATTTCCGCGTCCTGCAAGGCTTTAAGCTCGGCCTCGGTAACATCGGCGGCTACAGGCAATATCAGCGGTTTGGCAATGAAATTGGCCAGGTGCCGGTATATCATCAGTTGGTGCAGCGTAAGTGTTTCGTTGTTTTCCAGTGTATCGGTAACCAGTACGGCGTCCGCCGGCAGGTCGTTGATGGCTCTCAACAGTCCGTCGTCCATGGACGAGTCTACCTGCACTATCTTGCCTGTCTTTTCATCCGGCAGGTCGGTAATCCTGGCGGTCGGCGAAAACACCACGAAGTCGCACCCCGCCTCGATAAGCGCCGCCGTTGCCTCGCCGCTCTCTTCGAGATACACCCCCCAGGGAATGTCCCCGAAAGCTTTAGCCGTCTTCTGAACGCCTGCTGTCGTCAGGCTGGATTTATCTGCATAAATCAGCACCGCATCGGCCCCGGTGCTGATTTTAGCTTGAGAAGCGGTGGTCTTCAATGCCGTCCTGCCGATAATCAATAGCGGTGCTTCGGCTTCTACCGGCCTGGAAGTGCGGAATCCCATCGGCGGGGGCGCCGTCTGGGACAACTTCTTTAATTTATCTATCAGTCTGCTCATTTACTCCTTTATCGCTGCTAGGAAATATTATAGGCAAATACCGCAGCTAAATACAACTGTTGGTGTTTTTAATGCATTTTTAACAACATTTTAATGGCCATTTAATGCCCGTGTACTACGATTATATCAAGGAGTCTAATACCGCGGAGAAAGCATATGATTAAGACCGTTATCAGGATAAAAAACGATATGGTTCTGGTTTTCGATGAAAACGGCGAGGAAATGCCCCGCTATCAGGGATACTATAAAGAAGTGAAAGATAAAATCCTGGCGGATGTTCAGCCGGGCTCCGTATTCAATCACTGGTTCGGCTATTCCCTGAAGCCCCTGGTCGTCGGCTTGGAATGCTGGTAGCCATCGCCGGTTTTTGCCGATACAACTGTTCTTTTCAGAAAAATTTCCGTTTGAAACGGTCTTTACAGGTGGCGCGTTTTCCGGAAAAATCCGGTGTCACACTTTTGTCACTATACTGTCTTTTAGCCGCCTCACGTAACTAATTTGTATTGTTCGATGCCTGATTTACATGATATAATAGAACTTGTGACGCATAAAACTGCCGGTCGGATTGAGGAAGAAGCCACGGCGGACTCTGAAAATCTGGATAAAATTTCCCATGATATCCGCAGTTCGGTCAACATTATCGTCGGCTACACTCAATTAATGCTGGACCAGACGACCGGTAAAATTAATGCCAGGCAGCGGCAGGCGCTGCGGGACATTTTAAAAAGCAGCACCCGCCTCCATGACCTGACGGATGCCGTTATTAGGCGACTGGATGCCATATCGGGGAAAAAACAATAATTCCGGGCGTTGCAGGTGACCTTCACTTGAGCAAATCAATACACGGGTCTTTCAATCAAAAAAGGGAGTTTTTCTGGCAGCTTAAATGGCTAAAAAGATTCTGGTTGTCGACGATGAACCCGCGCAGGTAAGGTTGTTTGAACAGCTTCTTACCGGAAACGGCTTTTTTGTTTTGAAAGCTTCCGGCGGCCGTGAAGCGGTGCGCATTGTCCATGAAAGTAAACCCGACCTTATTTTGCTGGATGTCATGATGCCGGAGTTAGACGGCTGGCAGACCTGCGGCTTGATACGTGACTTGTGCGAGATTCCCATTATCATGCTGACCGGCAAACGTAACTCCGAAGAGGACATCGTGCACGGACTGGAGTGCGGCGCTGATGAATATCTCGCCAAGCCGGTGGGGAACCGTGAGTTGTTGGCGCGGGTAAAAGCGGTCTTGCGCCGCGCTGAAAAACCTTCTAAAAGTGAAAATAAAAATACTAAATTTTCCGATGGCTACCTCGCTATCGATGTCATGGAACGCAAGGTTACTATCAACGGTGAGAAGATCAAACTGACGCCCCGTGAGTTCCGCCTGCTGGCGCTGCTCCTGGAAAATGCCGACCGCATTGTGTCGCATCAGCAGGTGCTGGAAAACGTTTGGGGCTGGGAATATATCGACGATGTTGACTACGTGCGTATTTATATCTCCCACCTTCGGCAGAAAATTGAACCTGATACCTCCGACCCCAAATATATCCTTACCGAACCCGGTGTAGGTTATTACTTCCGTTCCAAGAGCTAAATACATCTGTCGACCCCCCGCTATTGCCCCCTTAAAAATCACGGGTCTGGACGTTTTTTTGCTGTATTACCCGCAAGCTGTTATAATCCTTGCAGATATTTATCCGGAGTAAGCGTATTACAGTTATATGGCGATAAATCAGGATTCTATCAGGAGTATGCCGTATTTCTCCGGCCTGGATGATTCCGTCCTGGCCGCAGTTGGCCGCTATTTCTTTGAGAAAAAGGCGGTGCGGGGCGATATCCTCGTTTTTGAAGGAGCTCCGGCGGAAGTGCTTTATTTTGTCGTTGACGGGGTAGTGAAAGTTTTCAAGACCTCCGCCGACGGTAAAGAGCAGATTTTACGCATCATCCGCCCCGGCGATTCTTTTAATGATGTCCCGGTTCTCGGC
>MGMR01000028.1 GCA_001796495.1 Chloroflexi bacterium RBG_13_51_18 | reverse complement strand
AATGCTGAGCTTTGTAGTATTTGGGGTTGGAATTGTCATACGCCCAATCCCCGCCATTCACCCAGTAGCTGCTTAAATTTGAGTTGCTGCAGGTATCAGAAAAGATATCCGATAAGGAAGCCACGGACTGGCTCCATCTGATTTCAGCCGTAGTTCCGACAGGGTAGGCCCCCAGATTCAGTCCGTTGCTCATGGTGAGATACCTGCGGGAGTCGTCACCGGTGTGCTGTCCCCGGTAGTAATAGGGGTATGAAGAATAATAAGCCCAATCGCCGCCATTCTGCCAGGAAGCACTAAAATTGGCGCTGGTACAGGTGTCATAAAATGCATTCATATCATACCTGAACCCCGACCAGTAAAGGTAGGCGGCAATTACATCGGCATCAGCGGGATTTGTTGTTAGAGTGGTATCTTTGTAGGGAAGCAGGGTAGTATATATGTTGCTGACCGGGTTAGCCATTAGCGAATTGCCGATAGCCACACAATCACCGGCTATAGCGCTATTTAAATTTCGCAGCTGGAGTTTGGAGGAATAAGCCTCGATACTGGTATCTCCGGCTAAAGAAGTGATTTTATAGATACGCGTGTCCGTGTCCCAGGCGATAGGAACATCGTTCTGATTGGGGCAGGTGTCGTCCATTTCCGTTAGTACCCAGCTAATAGCCACGGGCAATTTTTCGGGGTCGGAGGCCGGGGGAGTGTAACTAAAGGTAAAGTCAATGGTCATAGTCCCATCAACATCCTCGAAATTAGGGAAATCCGTAAACAGGGGGTAGGGCGGGTTATAATCCCAGACTACGGTCCGGCCGCCGGGGACTACCGTTTCAGTAACGGACTCCGGATAACAGGTGGCAAAGGGGTCGTCCAGCAGAGCGCAGTTATCGGCATAGGTAAATCCCTGCGGCAGCCAGATGCCGATTGATGATATGGTCAGATTATCGCTTTCGGCAGGGGTGAAGTCCATTTTAATGTGATAAGGCTGCCCCGGCACGGCACCGGAAGTGCCGGTAATCACCAGCTTTTCCGACTCGATAATAGCCCTGGCCGCGGCCGGTGTCAGACCGAGACTATCCAGCGTTACATTGCTGGGGAGCCAGACGTTCTGGACAGTAACTTCGGCAGTCTGATCATTGAGCGGGTCGGTCTCATATATCCAGACAGTATCAAAATCATAGGGGTCGTAGTCCGGCCCCATGAAATCATATTTAATACGCCACAGTCCGTTTTCAATACCGGCGTCAGCCGTGAAAAATTCTTTGGTCTTATTCTCATATATAACGCCGGATTTCAAAGCCGTACTCATATGCGCCAGTGTTGGTATTATGGTAAGGCTCCCCAGTAGAAAAAAGACAAGTATCAGGATTAAAGCTTGCCCTGATTCTCCGGATGAAAGCCGGCGGAAAAAACTTCTCCTTCTTTTACTCATAATACAATCCGGTTTTTATAAGCTTGGCCTTGATATGATTTCGCTTACCTTGGTTACGCTAACAACCCTGTCGCCCTCGCCGACGCTGCTGGTGATAGTCAGGCTTAGAGTGCCGTTGTTGGACGTGCAATAGGTAAAGGCCTCATCCGGATTTATATACGAGGCAATTACCGTAGTAAAAACCTGGCCGTTTTTAGTATAAATGCGCCGGAGAACGCCGTTTTCCAGCGTATAGCTGGCGGTATATTCGGTGTTATTCCACGCTTTCCAGGACAAAGACAGGTCTTCGGTCTGCGGGAAACCCCCTGCGCCGTTTATGGATTGCGCCATTAAAACATCGTGGCTTATCCAGTAGATTGCGTTCATGGCATCGCGGCTGGCCAGGGTATAGTCGCTGTTCTTCGTGGTATTGTTGAGCACCTGGGCGGTGGAGATTGAAGCTCCCAGACCGATAATACCGGTAATCGCCACCGCTGCGATTAACTCAATGAGCGTAAAGCCTGCCTGGCCTTTTGTTAAAAATTTCGACCTGAATAATTTCATCTTTCAACCTTAAAGCTCTCCAGCGTTAGAACTTCCCGGTCGAGGTGTTCGATGACGATTATCAGTTTTTGGATATTTCCGTTGGCCATGTTTTCAACAGTCACATTGGCGGAATATCCGGGGAACTCCGGCGGAATGGTAACATCATAAGATAAATCATAGCTTTGCTTTTTGATGTTTTCCATGAGGCTTTCCGCGAGGATTTTCGCTGACACCCGCGTATCGGCGGTAACGCGAGCCGAGGAGGAGTTAGCGATGCCGCTAAGAAACAGCACGCTGACAATGCCCAGCAAAGCCAGGGCTACTAACACTTCCAGTAAAGTGCTACCCTTTTCACGTCTCATCATGTTCCCCAGTCTGACAAAAAGGTAGCCTGTCGACAGTGGGTACGTTATATCATTTAATCTATCTTCAGGCTAGGTTCTATTATTATTATTCTCTGATTGTATATGTATTAGAATAGTTAATTCGTCATGAATTGCTGGTTACTTACGTCACTCCGTACTGGATAATATTTCATTCTTGAAAGACCTGACCATGGGCGTCTTGAGGAAGGCCTGTACGATGGAAGGGTCGAATTGGGTGCCGGCGCATTTCTGTATCTCCCCTACTGCTTTCAAAGCGGACATGGCCGCCCGGTAGGGCCGGTCAGAAGTCATCGCATCGAAGGAGTCGGCCACGGCTAGAATTCTGGAAATAAGCGGTATGTCATCGCCCTTGAAAATCTGGTTCAGGCCGGCCCCGTCAAAACTGTCATGGTGGTGTCTTATCGCTTCCACGATACTATCGTTGACCAGCGGCTGTACGATGCCCGGGCCGATGGTGCAGTGCGTCAGAATATAATTATACTCGTTCGGCGTAAGAGCGCCCGGCTTGTTCTGCACGCTCGGGTCGATTCCTATTTTCCCTATATCGTGCAGCAGCGCCGCCCAGCGTATGTTTTCCTGTTCTTCTCCGTCAATCCCCAGAGCGTAGGCGATATCCAGAGCTATTTTGGTAACTCTCCGCGAATGACCCGCCGTATATTTGTCTTTAGCTTCAAGGGCACTGATAAGCGACTCCACGGCGTCGATAAAGAGTTTCTGGAGCTCTCTGGCCTGTTCCGTCACTTTACCTTCGAGTACCTGGCTTTTCTCCTTGAGGTACATCTCGAGATTTCTCTTTTCAATTACCGTTTGAATATTACTGAGCAACTGGTTGAGGTCAAAGGGCTTGGTAATGTAATCGTGGGCGCCGTTCTTCATGCAATTAACAATGGTATCCGGCTCAACAACAGCGGTGGCCATAATCACGGCGGTGTTGGGAAAGGCCTGTTTAATCCTGGGCAGCAATTCGCTGCCGGGAATACCGGGCATCATAATATCCAGGATAACGAGGTCCACCGTCTTGTTCTGGAGGTATTCCATTGCCTCGTCGGCGTTGCTGGCTTCCTCGCAAATGAAGCCATTCATGGTTAAACACTTGACAAGGCTTCTCCTGACAATTTTTTCATCGTCGACGATGAGGATTCTCTCTTTTTTATCCGTCGTTGTTATCGATATTTCTTTAGTAGCTGTTGTTACCATTATTCTGTCCTTCCTGTCTTCTCAACCAGTGCTTTTTCTGTTATTTGACAACGGGTATTTTGATAGTAAAGGTAGTGCCTTCATTCACCTGGCTTTTGACGCCTATTTTACCGCCGTGTTTCACGATTATGCTGTAGCAGATACTCAAACCGAGCCCGGTACCCTTGCCGATTTCCTTGGTGGTAAAGAAGGGGTCGAAAATCCTGGGCATGATTTGCTTGTTGATACCGCATCCGTTATCGCTGAAAACTATGTTGACATGGTTGTTGATGCGTTGCGTTGTAATAGTGATGATGCCCGGGCGGGCTACTTCTTTAACCGCCGCTTCTGCGTTGGAGATAAGATTTAAAAAGACCTGCTGTAATTGCCATTTATCTACCGGTACATCCGGCAGGTTTTCTTCAAGATTTGTCACTATGGTTATGTTACTGATTTTCTCCTCATATTCGCGCAGCTTCAAAACGTTTTTAACTACGTCATTTACTGAAGACTGGCTGTTTTCTCCTGTTTTATTCCGTGCAAACAGGAGAACGTTTTTCACGATACTGGCTGCCCGTTTAGCTTCAGTATTAATACATTCCAGGTCCTCTTTATGCTCGCTCGATAGATTGCCGTGCGCGAGCATTTGAGACAATGCCAAAATACCTGTCAAAGGATTGTTTAGTTCATGCGCCAGACCGGCCGCCATTTCTCCGATAGAAGCCAGGCGGTCAGTGAGGTAAAGCTTTTCCTCCTCTTCCCTTTCACGAGAGATATCAGAAAATGACAGCAGCCTGCGTTCCCCGTCCATTTTTACGATAACGCAATCGATGATTTTCTCCAGCCCCTCTACCTTATACCTGAATTCCAGGTAATTCTTCTCGGAGTCCTTGCTATGCACTGCCCTGTAAAGGTCGAAGAATTGTCCTTTGGGAAATATATCGGCCAGAGTCTTATTTTTAAGAGACTTGCCGTTGAGATGGAAAATTTTATGCAGGGCTTTATTGGCCAGCAGTATATGCTCTTTTCCGTCTATAACCAGCACACCTTCCGGCATGGTAGCCAGGATACTTTCAATCATTTTCTTATGCTCTTGCAGTTTCTCTTCAACTATTTTCTGCTCGGTGATGTCTGTAGCTGCGGCTAACATGCATGTTTCACCGTTGATACTTATAATATCCGCCGCGCATTGCCAGGTACGTATTTCTCCTTGTTTTGTTCTTACGCTGTGTTCCGCGCCTCTCACTTTGCCATGCTCCTGTAAGCCCCGTATCATTTTCTCGGCTTCTTCAGGGAACACCCAGATATTCAATTCTTGAGTGGTGTGCCCTATAACTTCTTCGCGGGTATACCCCAGGCAATTAGTAAAGCTGTCATTGACTTCGATGTATTTGCCATCGGTGAGACTGGCGATAGCCATAATATCCGGGCTGGAGCGGAAGGCTACGGAAAACTTCTGTTCCGATTCACGCAGGGCTTCTTCAATCTGCTTTCGCTTGGTAATATCCGTGGAGACCCCGATTAAACAGGCCTCTCCCCCGACAGTTAACGGCTCGGCTGATAAAAGCCAAGTACCAATTTCACCCGACTTTGACCGGAATTGAAATTCCTCGTTGCTAACTCTGCCGTGTTTTTTAAGCAGCTTGAGCATCCTTTCCCGGTCCTTCTCATTTATCCAGACATTCTTTTCAACTGTTCTATGCCCTATGATTTCTTCTCTTGTAAATCCCGTTTTACGTGTGTAGCTATCATTGACATCTATAAACCGTCCGTCTTTAAGCGTGGTAATAGCCACTATATGCGGGCTGGCCTGGAATGCCTTGGAAAATTTCTCTTCAGACTCCCGCAGGGCTTCTTCCATTCTTTTTCGCTCGGTGATATCAACTGAATTGACAAGAAGGTAAAGCAATTCCCCGTCGTTTATAACGGAAGCCCAGTTTATAGTTATCCAGTAGATTTCCCCATTTTTCTTTTGTGAAATTACTTCGGCTTTGCCGCTGCCCTGTTTCATGGCTTCTTTAAAGTATTTCATGGAAACATCTCTAAATTCGGCCGGCCACCAGGGATACGGCATTTTGGTGCCCGCTATTTCTGATAATGTCCAGCCGTTGAGTTGTTCCCAGGCCGGGTTTACATACTTGACAGAAGTATCCGGATTGAATACAACTGTGGCGTGCGGCGCGTTTTCCAGGAGGCTGGCATTGAATTGTTGACTTTCCAGGAGGGCGATTTCAGCCTCCTTACGTTCGGTAGTATCGCGGGCCATGATGTTGAAGCTTTCAGGGTTGCCGTCTTTATCCAGAACGGGTGAAATCAGTTGTTCTGTCCAGATCATCTTTCCATCTTTGCGTTTCCATCGTATTTCTAAGGGTTTTATTTCATGCGGATTTTTCCATAGTGACGGGTCCGATACTTTACGAAAATCTTCCGGGGGGATGCACTTTTTCGCCAGATACGGGTCGGCATAAAATTCTTCGGGAGTGTATCCGGTAATGTGTGTGGAAGAAGGGCTTACATAATCGAAATTAAAGTTGGGGGATACTCTTGTATTGAAGATAAGGTCGTGGGCATTCTCCGCTGAAAGATGAAAAAAAACGTGATTTTTGGGAAAAGGCGGGACTATAATACTGTTATCAATTTCATTGGATACTCCGCTGCTGTTATCCCGGCCATTGTGAATCTCCGGGTAGGCGTTTTTCATTTCGTGCCACCCTCCCAAGCGTAAATAGAGGATTTATAAATATAATTTATTGCCGGAATTTGTGCCATGCGGCGAAATATTAGCATTCCAGCTATAAACATCCGGTGAATATTGCTTCAGGGGATGTAAACGATTCATAAATATTTCTTCTATAGGTACCGGGATAATAGTACCGTTTTGCCGTTTTTGACAACGCCGCTCTCCATCCTCATAATAAAAACGTTGCGGAAGAATCGACTCTGGAGGCGGTTTTAATTGGGAGAGACAAACAAAAAAGATGGTAGAAAATATCCTACCTCACCCATTAGTGGTGTCGGGGTGGTGGTCTATAACGCCGGAAAGATTCTGCTGGTCAAGCGTGCCAACGAGCCTAATAAGGGCATGTGGAGCATACCCGGCGGGGCTATCGAGTTGGGCGAAACTATTTACCAGGCGGCGGCGCGTGAAGTCCTTGAAGAGTGTTCAATCAAAATTGAGATAGAACGGTTGTTGGATACGGCAGAAAATGTGGTAAAGGACCGTAACGGCCGTATCCGCTATCATTACGTTATCATCGACCTGCTTGCCAGGTATGCCGGCGGAAAGCTCAAGGCGGGGTCGGACGCTTTAGAGTGCGGCTGGTTTACGCCGGAGGAAGCAGCCGGAATGGATATTACGCCCACCTTACGCGCCATGTTTCTGCGTCAGGGTATAATTAAAGACGCTGGTTGATTGATAAACGGAGGCCCTATTTAATGCAGAAAATTACGCTGCCCCAGCTGGCGTGGCACGGAGTGAAAGAGCTTAAGCTTTCTCTTCCCGCTGGCTGGCAGGTAGAAGTCTGCAACATGGCGGGATACAATCTACCCCGCCTTGAGGCTTCCGGAATTAAAAAGGCGGTCAGCAGTCCACTCGGCATGACGCCTTTGCGTGAATATGCCCGCGGCAAGAAAGAGGTGGTCATCCTCTTCGACGATATGGCGCGGGTGACCCGCGCGGCGGAGATTGTCCCCCACGTGCTGGCGGAGCTGTTAGCCGCCGGCATCCCCGATAACCGCATACGCTTTATCTGCGCCGGCGGCTGTCACGGGGCGCTCAACCGGGCGGACTTCGTTAAAAAGCTGGGCGAGGACGTTTTAAAGCGTTTCCCGGTCTATAATCATAATCCCTTTGATAACTGTGTTTACGTTGGCACTACATCTTCCGGCACCAGGCTAAACATCAACGCCGAGGTGATGAAGTGCGACCTTAAAATAGGCATAGGCTCTATCGTGCCGCACATTATGGCCGGGTTCGGGGGCGGCAGTAAAATCGTCCTGCCGGGCGTGTCCGCTTATGAAACTGTACTGGCGCTGCACTCTCCGCGCGAGGCTAAAGGCCGCGGCGACTTTAGTGATACCGTATCCGGCATGGGGGCATTGGATGATAACCCGCGCCGACGCGATATCGACGAGGCGGCGGACATCGTGGGGCTGGATATGAAAATCGACGTCATCGTTAATATGTGGGGCGAGACTGTCGCTCTATTTGCCGGCAAGCCCCGCCCCGCCTACACCGCCGCCCTTGAGGCGGCTACGACTCACTACCTTACGCCTGCGGCTTCGGAAAAAGATATCGTCATAGCTAATACCTTCGCCAAGGCCAATGAGGCTATCTCCGGTTTGCTGGCTGCCTTTCCGTCAGTTTCAAAACGCGGCGGCGATGTCGTCCTTATCGCCAACGCCC
>MGMR01000027.1:5627-7848 GCA_001796495.1 Chloroflexi bacterium RBG_13_51_18 | reverse complement strand
CGCCGCCGGCATCCTCGCCAGCCTCAAGGGCACCGGCGCTATAAAGAATCTGGAACTCGATGTTGATAGCGACGGCCAGGTTAATATCTCCCTGAACGGCTCTGAAGTGCCTTTGAGTTTCTTCCCGGTGCAGATTATCCGCAATACACTTGCCGGTATGGTCTCCAATCTCAAGGGTGTATCTGAAGAAATGTCCACTCTGGAGCTGAAAATTTCACAATAAGCTTTATATCTAAGTCTCGCAGAGTTTAATCTCGCCCCACACTCCGATATTGCCGCCCAGTATGATAACAATGCCCCTCAACCCGCCGATGTTTTGACCGAACTCAATCGCGTCGTTGATATCGTCGGGTTTACTTACTTTATTACAGATAGCAGTCGCCGCCGCGTCCGCCAGTATCGCCGAACCCGCCGTCACCACTACCGCGTCGGCTTTCCCGTAGCTCAAGGAATGCCCCACTGTCCCTGAAGACGTACAGACCCCCATTGGCGTGTCCTGCGGATTTATCTCCATACCCAGTTTACCCGTCAAAGGAGAATCTCCTGCGAATATTCCAACTACCCTCTTGCGCGTAATCTTGAGAAAAATATCCCCCCCGTTTTCTACTATCACTTCGGGGGAAAACTTCAGCAGTTCCCGGCCAACATATTCGGCTACCGCCCCTGCCACCGCCGCCATCGGCCCTACGTTTGCTTTCTGCCCCGCTTCTATCATGTCCACCACGATACGCGGAGCTCTTTCCGGGGTTGGCAGAGGCTTTAACGAACTTTGAAAATCCGGGTTCTGCTCGATGTACCGTTCCAGTTGCTGACGGTATTTGAGCGTGATGCGGTAAGCTTTTCTCTCTAGATTAGACGTCGCCCTGATATATAAATCGGTCTCTTTAACCTTTACCGTAAACTCTGTCAGGTCCTTCCCCTCCACCCAGTGTCTGTATTCTTTCGGCTGAAATGTATCCTCTTTCATTGATTAAAAGTGCACTTCCATTGCCCGCGGCGGGCAGGCGGGGATGCACAGCCCGCAGGCTATGCATTTCTCATTCTGGAATAATACCATTCTGGTCTTTGGGTCCAGCTTGAATGCTCCGGTCGGGCATACGGTGACGCATGCCCCGCAGTGGGTGCATCTTTCCTCGTTCCTCGTCACGTCCTGGCTCAACGACTGTATCTGCACGCCCGCTTTCAGCAGGAACTCTATACCCTTATCGTATTCCTGCTGGTTTCCCTTCAGTTCCAGCACCAGCAGCCCTTCCTGTTCGGGCGTAATTGATGCCTTGAGGATATTGAATTCCAGGTCGTAATCTTTAACCAGTCTATATATTATCGGGCGGTCTACCATCCGCTTCGGAAAACGCAGTACTATTTTCTTTGCAACAGCCATCTCTCACCCCTCTTATCTAGTCTTCAATAGGACGTTCTTTCAACGGTTTAATAGTAACGCCGGACTCCGCCCCCGGCAGCTTCTCCACCGGGTCGGTAAGGAAGAACTTGCCTGAATCTATCCATCCCTTTAATATATTAGCAATTTCCAGGGCTTTAGGATAGCTCGACCTTGAGGCGGTCGGCACCTCTTTGCCTTTTATTTTTATCTTACCGCTTTTCAATTCGGCGTAGCTGACCTCGCCCAATGTGTCCGATTTTAGATGCGGGAAGGCGTCGGAGTAGTCTATTATCGGTGCCACTATATCCGCGTCCGTCACTAAAGCATATTGCAGGATATCCTCATTCAATATCGGTATCGGCACACCTATACCAACGGTCAGGCTGCACCCGTAACCGAGCACGCTCGTCCCCACCAGCCAGCGTGGGCTCATCTGTTTCAGGTCGCCGATAACCGCCAGCGTGCCCGCCCCCTCTTTAGGAATGCCTTTCTCCGTCCGCGGTACGCCGGGGTTAAACTGCGTTCCCTGCCAGGCCACGAAACCCGTCCCTCCGCCCAGGAATATTCTCGTCCCAATGCCGATTGTCTTATAGTACGGGTCGTTGAACAGCGGTGACAGCTGCCCCGCCGAGCAGTAGTTGGCATTACCCAGCTGCGGCTTCAGCACACCCATGTATGTATAAATCGTTTTTTCTGATGTGTTCACCGCCACGTTATAGTTCTGATAGGCGTTACGTATGTTAAAAAGTGTTGCCTGGTTCAGGTCTTTAATGTTTATCCATGTTTCCAGCTTCTTGCGCGGATAGCAGTCCGTGCCGTACGCCGTTGCCTCCAGACGCA
>MGMR01000027.1:0-5616 GCA_001796495.1 Chloroflexi bacterium RBG_13_51_18 | reverse complement strand
GCTGCCAGCTCCTCGATAACATGGCCGCCGCCATAATTGAACTCCCCGGGGTGTACCCGGTTGCGCGGGTCGTCGTCCGGCAGGGCATTCGCCCCCAGGAAAAGGTCTACCGCCGCCAGTCCCGTATAGGCGGGAACGTCGTTAAGATAAGCCCTGCCTCCCCCGAATTTTATTCGCGGGCTTGTATGCCCGGTGTTGAAATATGCCCCGGAAGAGCACATTATCCCGAACGTGCCTGTCGTTACCACGTCCACTTCCTGCGCCGCCTTTTTCACGCCTTTTTCCCGGGCAATTTCTATTATCTCTTCGGCGTTGAAAACTACGGCTTTACCCGCTTTGATTTTTTCGTTGATTTCCGCTATTGTCTTGGACATTTTTCCCTACCTTCTGTAGCTGGGATTACATAACATTCTATCAGAATTAAAGCTCCAATACAAATGAAACCCGATAATTTTTAACTATCGGTTGTAAGCTTTCCTCCTTCTCCCTGTTGAAGCTCCCCTTCGTATAAGATATAATCAAGAGTGAAGCCCCTATTACAGGAGTAAATTTTGTATCGTACTCATACCTGCGGCTCTCTAACTAAAGAAAATGTTGGCACTACCGTCTCTCTGGCCGGCTGGGTCAATCGCCGCCGCGACCATGGCGGGCTGATTTTTATCGACCTGCGGGATAGGGAAGGCATTGTCCAGGCCGTTTTCAATCCGGAAATATCGCCCGCGGCTCTAAAAATCGCCGAGCAGCTGCGCAGCGAATATGTAATTACGCTTACGGGGGAGGTGGCTAAACGACCCGCCGGCACTGAAAATCCCAGGATTCCCACCGGCGATGTCGAGGTTATCGTTAAAGAGGTAGAAATACTCAATACCTCCAATACCCCTCCCTTTTATATCAATGAAGAAATCGATGTCGATGAAAACGTCCGTCTCAAGTACCGCTACCTTGACTTGCGCCGCCAGCGCATGAAAGAAAATCTTCAGCTTAGGCATCGGGTCACCAAATACATGCACGATTTTCTGGATGCCCGCGGCTTCACCGAGGTAGAAACTCCTACCTTCATTAAAAGCACTCCGGAAGGCGCCCGCGACTACCTTGTGCCCAGCCGCCTCCACCCCGGCAGCTTTTATGCTTTGCCCCAGTCCCCCCAGCAGATTAAACAGCTTTTAATGGTCGGCGGACTGGAAAAATATTACCAGTTGGCACGCTGCTACCGCGATGAAGACCTCCGTGCCGACCGCCAGCCGGAGCATACCCAGCTCGATGTTGAAATGAGCTTCGTCACCCAGGAGGACGTCCTCCAGTTACTGGAGGAGCTTTATTTTTCTTTAGCCAGGGCTGTTAAACCGGATTTAAAGGTCATTCGGCCTTTTCCCCGACTGACCTATGCCGATGTCATACTGCGCTATGCCTCGGATAAACCTGATTTACGCTACGGACTTGAGATCGCCGACATAACAAATATTGCCGCCAGGACGGATTTCGCCGTCTTTAAGAACGCTATTGCTTCTGGCGGCGTCGTCAGAGTCCTGGCTGCCCCCGGCTGCGGTGAATATTCCCGCCACCAGTTGGACGAGTTGAATCAATTGGCTGTCAGCGCCGGCGCTAAAGGTCTTTTAACTATCTCTCTCGGTTCGCCGGGGGATAAGTTGTCTGCCCTTTCTCAAGAAATGATTAAGTCCGTTGCCGCTAAATATTTGACTCTGGAGCAGGTCAAGTCGATTGCTAAAGCCTGCGGCGCCAATCCCGGTGACCTTCTTCTCATCGTCGCCGGCGAGCCGGATAAAATATACCCCGCCCTGGATGCTCTCCGCCGTGAAATAGCCCGCCGCTTTAACCTGGCCGATCCCTCTATTCTTAATTTTGCTTTTATCATTGATTTCCCCCTTATCGTTCTCAACCGGGAAACAGGGAAGTGGGAAGCGGCCAACAACCCCTTTACCCACCCCAAAGACGAGGATATTTCCCTGCTGGATACCGCGCCGGAAAAAGTGCACGGCAAAAATTACGACCTTATATGTAACGGTATGGAGCTTGGCAGCGGCAGTATCCGCATACACCGCTCTGAATTACAGAAAAAAATACTGAGAATTTTAGGCTATGATGATGAACGCATCAAGCTTCTCTTCGGGCATATGCTGGAGGCATTCGACTTCGGTGCTCCGCCTCACGGCGGCTTCGGGATGGGCATCGACCGCACTATAATGGTTTTATCCGGAGAGCAAAATATCCGTGATGTCGTGGCTTTCCCCAAGAACCAGTCCGCCATGGATACAATGCTTGGAGCGCCGTCACCCGCTGCTGAAGAGCAACTCACCGAATTGCGCCTGCGTCTGCTGGAAGAAGAGTAACCTATCGGGAGGAAATTTGAAAGTAACTAAAGAAAAAGTGGAAAACAGCCAGGCTTTTCTTACTATTGAGATGGAGCCTGCGGAAATGGAAACCGGTATGCAGGATGCCTACCGTAGCCTGGTACAGAAAGCAAACATCCCCGGCTTTCGCAAGGGTAAGGCCCCCCGTGCTGTAGTTGAGCGATCTTTAGGTAAAGGAAGACTTCTTGAAGAAGCCATCGACCGTATTATTCCCAGAGCTTACGAGCAGGCTCTCAAGGAGCAGGAAATCGAGCCCTATGCCCAGCCTGACGTAGAAATTACCAAGGCAGAACCCTTGACCTTTAAAGCCGTTGTTCCTCTAAGGCCTGCCGTCACTCTGGGCGATTATCAAAGCATACGGATGTCCCCTGAGATAGAAGAGGTCAAGGAAGAGAACATCAGCTCCGTCCTTGAAGAGCTCCGCCACCAGCACGCCACTTGGGAGCCCGTCGATAGGCCGTTAGACTATAACGACATGGCTACTATCGATATCAACTCTGACTCCGAAGAAAAGCCGCTGGTGAAAAAAATCGGCTCCCAGTATCTCGTCGCCAAAGATGCCATTTCGCCGGCCCCCGGCTTCCCCGCCCAGATCGTCGGCATGAAAAAGGACGAAACCAAAGAGTTCGACCTGACCTTCCCCGATGATTACCCCTCCGCTCAATTGGCTGGCAAAAAAGCCCACTTCAAGGTAACTCTCCATGAAATCAAGGAGGAAAAACTCCCCGAGCTTAATGATGCCTTTGCGTCACAGGTCTCCAAGGAATTTAAAGACCTCCAGGCCCTCCGTGAAGAAGTCGCCAAAAGCCTGAAATTAAGGGCGGAAGAGCGGGCCCGCATGGACCATGAAGAAAAAGTCATCAACACCGCCGTCGAGCAGGCAAAAGTAGAATACCCTCCGATAGTAATTGATATTGAAATCAACCGCATTATCAACGACCAGGCCCGGCAGTTGCAGATGTCCGGTCAGGGCATGGATGATTACCTGCGCAGCATTAATAAGACCCCCGAGCAATTGCAGGAAGACCTCCGCCCTGTTGCTATTAGGAACGTTAACGCCTCTTTAGTCCTTAGTAAAATCTCTGAAGAAGAAAAAATCGAAGTCACCGATGAAGAAATCAAGAACGGCATCAACAACATGGTGCGCGGCATCGGCGCCGATAAAAAAGAGGAAATGATAAAATTATTGGACACTCCCCAGAACCGCCAGTCGATTACACAGTCTATTAAAACGCGCAAGACTATTGAGCGTCTTACTGATATCGCAAAAAATACTGAAAAAACCCCAAAGAAATCGGCCAAGGAGAAAAAGGAGGAGGAAAAATGAACAATTTGCCCTTAAACGTAATTCCCGGTGTCGTTGAAAGCGGCCCCCGCGGCGAGAGGATGTGGGACCTTTATTCCATGCTCCTGAAAGAGCGCATCATCATGCTGTTTACCCCCATAAACGACCAGATAGCCAACACTCTCATTGCCCAGCTTCTCTATCTGGAAAGGGAAGACCCTGAAAGAGACATCAACATGTATATCCAGAGCCCCGGCGGCGTCATTAGCGCCGGCCTGGCTATTTATGACACCATGCAGCTTATCCGCCCGCAGGTATCCACCATCTGTGTCGGCATGGCCGCCAGCATGGCTACCGTGCTTCTCTGCGCCGGCGCCAAGGGCAAACGCTTTGCTTTGCCCCACGCCACCATCCACATGCACCAGGCTATCGGTGGTGCCCAGGGTCAGGCATCGGATATCGTTATCGCCGCCAAAGAGATAATGCGTCAGCAGGATATTCTTAAAGAGATTCTCATCACTCACACCGGTCAATCCCTGGAAAAAATAACGCATGACACCGACCGTGATTTTTATCTGAATCCTTCACAGGCAGTGGAATACGGCCTTATCGATGAAGTCCTGATCAAACCATCAGAAGCTAAAGAAGAAAAAGCTAAGAAAGAAAAAAAATAATCTGTATTATTCGTAATCTCTAGAGACAAAAACGGGAGGGGGCAAAAAGCCCCCTCTTTGGTTTTTTATAAATCCCAAATATCCATCGCTCAATTCAGGCTTAGCCGGCTTTTTTATCTTTCAAGATAATCTCACCCTTCACGAACCAGGCAAACCCGAAAGCCCATATCATTATCCATTCCAGCAGGAGAACGGGCTTGATTGTTGATATGGCAGTATTTTGCCCTAATCCCAGGTACAACGCGAGTAATATTATACACGCCACTATCGTCCAGCCGCAGATAACATAGACCTTGTTCCGTATCTTCTTTTCATCTGACATGGATTTTACCTTTTTAGCGCCGCTGATGCGGAAGTCGGACACAGTCTCTTTGAACCCCGTTCGTGAAGCCGATGATTTGGTGAACAGTACTAATGAAAAGAAGGCCAATACCGCAAACAGGCAGGTTGCAGATGAGAAATGCACAACTCTTTCCCAGCTTGTACCACTATTAGGGAACAATGCCACGCACAGTGCAAACAGCCATGCCAGTTTCCCGGCAACTTTATCCATTTTCTCATAGCCTTTGTAAGCGAATAGAATCCAGCCGATGACAAATAAAATGCCCACAAAGGCGTCTCGCGTTCTCAAGCTGTAATAGTCGCTCAACGAATCTTGCGGAGGCCACCCTGATATAAAGAACCCCCATATCAGCAAGACAATCGGCAGCGCTATGCCCAGTCCGCCTACTATCCCTCGAAGCAAAGGTACATTTAAGCCGCTGCCCAGGAACTGTCTGACAGGTTTCTCTACGCCAACCAATATCTGCTTGAATATAGGCCTGCCTTTTTTACCCCGGTTCATTTGTGCTTCACCTCCTTATTAATTGGACAAAAGTCCGCTAAAGGATATCTATGCTGCCTGATGATAGCACAAGAATTTGGGGTTTACAAGATACCAGGGAATATCGTGACATTCAGTCCTAGAGTCACGTTCTAGAGTGGTTGGATGTGATTTAAAAAACGGATTTTACTACGGATGGCGGCAAGAATACTAAAGCTGTGTTAGTTTCCCCCTCACCGCCTCGTCGATTTCTTTGGTAAGGTCGTAGCCCTTGATTATATGGCCGGCGGTATCAACCACCTTCCGGTCTTTAGTTACCTTAATCTTCCCCTCGCTGAAAACCTTGAGCGTCTTTATTACAAGAGGTACCTCCCGCACCGCTCCGTGCTCCCTGATGGTCTTAAATAAAGCGTTTTCCACCCCCTGCGCCGCCTTTATCTCCTCCAACGTCTTCCCCTTTACCTC
>MGMR01000026.1:5800-12988 GCA_001796495.1 Chloroflexi bacterium RBG_13_51_18 | reverse complement strand
ATTTCTTGAGGTCGGCCAAAACCGTGTCCTTCCCTACTCCCGAAAGGCCGGAGAGGACGATGAGGAGGGGTTTAACCGGTGGTATTAGCGGCGAATGACGGTCACGGCTCATCGGCAATATCACTCTGTTCCTGCTTTGACAGAATGCCGGGTTTGTTCGACTGGAAGCGGCTGGCGATGGTTTCCGGAGCGAGCGCAGCCAGTACAATATGCCCGCTATCGGTAAAGATGACGGCTTTGGTCCTTCTGCCGCTGGTCATATCGATTACCTTGCCGTTGTTCCTGCCGTCGTGAATAATGCGTTTGGTGGGGGCGGAATTGGGGGAGGCTATAGCGATGGCCCTGCTCATTGCCAGTATATTGCCGAATCCGATGTGGACTAATTCAATACTCATTCTGTCACCTCGTAAAATTCATAGGGCCGAAGACCGTGTGATGGCAAGTCGGCATACGGGAAAAATAGCCTTGCGGGAAAAGCCCTCCAAATAACCTAGCACTTGGGCGCAGGCTTGTCAAGGGTAAAAAACAGCGGAAACGTACGTATTACAGGGAAAATGGGGGGGAAAATACCTGATATTAGGGTGTACTTTTTATTTATCGGTCGGGTTTTTGTATCATGGTGGTATAATCATGATTGAGCCGTATAGCACTATTCTCAATATGAAAAGGAGATATTTCAGAAAACAGCCGGCGCTGTTAAATACGCACGAGGCCAAGGAGGACGCAATTTGATATTCCAAAGAATAAAGTCGGCAGGCATTGCCCACAATTCCTACCTGTTAGGGTCCGGCAGCGATGCCGTTGTAATCGACCCCCGCCGTGACTGCCAGATTTATGTCGATTCCGCCCGGGAGAACGGCTTACAAATCAGGTATATCTTCGAGACCCACCGCAACGAGGATTACGTGATAGGTTCTATCGAGCTGGCCGGTATCACCGGAGCGGAAATATTCCACGGGCCGGGGCTCGACTGGAAATACGGCAATACACTGCGGGACGGGCAGGAATTTAAAATAGGCACGCTCAAGCTGACGGCTATCCATACGCCGGGACACACCGATGAAAGCTATTCTTACGCGTTAGCCGACCCGGACACCGGCGGGGCAACGATAATGGTGTTTACCGGCGACGCTTTATTCGTGGGTGATGTGGGAAGGACCGACCTTTACGGGCCGGAAGCAGCGCCGGGACTGGCGGCAAGTCTCTACGACAGTATTTTTAACAGGCTCCTGCCGCTGGGTGACGGCGTTATCCTCTGCCCGGCCCACGGGGCAGGTTCGGTCTGCGGGGTACATATCGCCGACCGTGATGAGAGCACCATCGGCATTGAGAGAGCCCAGAACCCGGTGCTTCAGCTAAAAAATAAGGATGATTTTATCAGGCACAAATTAGCCGAAAAGCCGGAGCGGCCGCATTATTTCCGCCAGATGGAGAAGTATAACCTGGCCGGGCCGCCGATATTAGAACGCCTCCCCATTCCTGCCCCGCTCTCTCCGGAAGAATTTAAAAATGCAATGGATGGGGGAGCAATAGTTGTTGACACTAGCAATCCGGCTGCCTTCGGCGGGGCGCATATCAAGGGCGCCTGCAGCATCTGGCTGGAAGGGCTCCCCGTCTTCGGTGGCTGGGTGCTGCCCTATAACAAACCCATCCTGCTGGTACTTGAAAACCAATCTCACCTGGAAAGGGCGGTGCGCTATCTCATTAGGGCTGGCTACGATCGTATTACGGGCTATCTCCACGGCGGCACTGAAGGCTGGTATAACGCCGGCTTTCCCGTGGAAAGTCTCCCGTTGCTTTCCGTCCATCAGCTTAAAAATATGCTCGACCGGGGTGAAGAACTGACGGTGCTGGATGTGCGGGAAAAGGGAGAGTGGAAATCAGGGCACATAGCCGGCTCTTCAAACATATACGTGGGGCATCTTGAGGAAAGGCTGGACGAAGTCCCCAAGGATAAACCAGTAGCTACGATCTGCAGCGTGGGTCACCGCGCCGGGCTTGGCGCCAGTATACTCCTTAAGGCCGGTTTCCCAAAAGTTTATACCGTCCTGGGCAGCATAGAGGCCTGGGCAGCCGCGGGATTTCCGGTCACCACTGAATAGTCCCGGCGGTGACAGGAAAAGGAGGTTATAACATGAAGAAATACGATGTCATCGTCATCGGCTCGGGTTGCGGGCTGATTATCGTTGAGGAGGCCGTGTCTCACGGTCTGAAGGTGGCGCTGGTGGACAAAGGACCGCTGGGCGGGACCTGTTCCAACGTGGGATGCATACCTTCCAAAATGCTCATCTTCGCCGCGGATAGGATAACCGAGCTTCAGGAAGCCAAAAAACTGGGGATTGAAGCCGATATAAAGAGCATCAATTTTAACTTTATCATGGAACGCATGAGAAAGACCGTGAGTAAAAGCCGGAAGCAGATTAGGCAGAGTATCATCGGCACGGACAAGCTGGACTACTATGAAGGGGAAGGGCAGTTTACCGACGAATACACCATAAAAGTAAACGGGCAGACCATCAAAGGCGACAAGATTTTCATCGCCGCCGGCTCGCGCCCGCTGATACCGACCTTGAAGGGGCTGGAGGACGTGGACTACCTGACCAATGAGTCCGCGTTGGAACTTAAGGAAAGGCCGCCAAGCCTTATCATCATCGGCGGCGGCTACGTTGCGGTGGAATTCGGCCACTTCTTCGCCGCCATGGGCACTAAAGTCACTATCCTGGAAATGGCCGACCGGCTCGTCCTCGCCGAGGAGCCGGAGATATCCGCGCTTTTAAAGAAGGAGTTGAGCCGGCGTATGGATGTTTACACCGGTGTCCGGGCTAAAGAGGTTAAGAAGAACGGCAACAAAGGTACCGTCACCGTCGATGATGTAAAGACCGGCAGGGAAAAGCAATTTACAGCGCAGAAAATCATGATTGCCGTGGGGCGGCGCTCTAATGCCGACCTTTTAAAGCTGGAAAATACCGGCGTTGCGGTCGATAAGAGGGGATTTATCAAGGTCAATAAATACCTTGAAACAAAAAAGAAAAACATTTATGCCGTGGGAGATATCAACGGGCAGCAGATGTTCACCCACGTGGCCAACCTGGAAGCGACGCTGGTTATAGAAAACGCCCTGCACGGCAGCAAAACCAAAATGGACTACAGTGCGGCCCCCCATGCAGTTTATTCCCACCCCCAGATTGCGTCCGTCGGCCTGACGGAAGAATCCGCCGGAAAGACGCATAAGATCCTCGTGGGCAGGGCTAAATACTCGGACACCGCGCAGGGTGAAGCCATGGTGGAAAAAAGCGGCTTTGCCAAGGCCGTCGTCGAGGAAGCAAGCAATAAGATACTGGGCTTTCACATTATCGGCCCCTACGCGCCGATATTAATACAGGAAGTCATAGATACGATGGCATCCGGCGGCACTACCGACAATATATTTTCCGCTATGCATATTCACCCCGCCATCCCCGAGCTGATACCGGAAGTATTGAGCAATTTGAAAAGCCCGGCGACAAAAAACAAGGGATAGGGGGCTTTTCAGAAGACTGATATTATGCTACAATATATGCTGTAGCTTGAAAAAAGCCCTTAACAACTAAATATTTAACCGGAGAACGAGTCTCTTGGTGGTTAGAGCGAGGTGGTCCCACCCGTTCCCATCCCGAACACGGAAGTGAAACGCCCCAGCGCAGACGATACTGAGGGGGCAACCCCTTGTGGAAAATATGCCACTGCCAGGAGACTTTTCTTTTTTCAAGCTAAAAATCTTTTCTGCGGGAATACACCCTGTATAATCGGCGGTTATCCCTATTGCTTTACCAGCTTCTATATTATAATATTAAAAATAGAAGAGTATTCACTCAACCAAACTAGAACCAGGGGAAATTATGGCCAGCAGATTTGAAAAATTTTCAGAGAGAGCCCGCCGCGTCCTCACCATAGCCCAGGAAGAGGCGCGCAATCTCAATCATAACTATATAGGCACCGAGCATATTTTACTGGGGCTAGTGCGGGAGGACGAGTGCGTGGCGGCCAAGGTGCTGATGAACCTGGGTATCGGGTTGAGCAAGGTGCGGTCGGCGGTGGAGTTCATCATCGGGCGGGGAGAAAAGCAGAGCTCCGGCGAGACCGGCCTGACACCCCGGGCGAAAAAGGTCATCGAACTGGCCATAGATGAAGCCCGCCAGATGGGGCATAACTATATAGGGACCGAGCACCTGCTGCTGGGTCTATTGCGTGAGGGAGAAGGGGTGGCATCGAGCGTTCTGGACAGCTTCGGCATCACGCTGGAGCGGGCGCGCGCCGAGGTTACCCACATTCTGACGCAGGGTGTGCCTAAAGCCAGGCTTTCCCGCAGCGGCAGTAAAACCCCGGCGTTAGACCAGCTGGGCACCGACCTAACCGAAGCTGCGCGTAAAAAGAAACTCGACCCGATTATCGGGCGGCACAAGGAAATTGAACGTGTTATCCAGATATTAAGTCGGCGCACCAAGAACAACCCGGCGCTGATAGGCGAGCCGGGCGTGGGCAAGACAGCAATCGTTGAAGGGCTGGCCCAGCAAATCGTGGCCGGCACCGTCCCGGAGACGCTGGAAGACAAAAGACTAATCGCCCTGGATATGGGGACGCTGGTGGCGGGGACGAAATACCGCGGCGAATTCGAAGAGCGTCTCAAGAAGATAATCGACGAGATTAAGACCGCAGGCAACTGCATTATATTTATCGATGAATTTCATACGATGGTTGGCGCCGGCGCCGCCGAGGGCGCTGTTGATGCCGCCAATATCTTAAAACCTTCACTGGCGCGCGGCGAGCTGCAATGCATCGGCGCGACGACCCTTGACGATTACCGCAAGTATGTGGAAAGAGACGCGGGCCTGGAACGCCGCTTCCAGCCGGTGCTGGTGGAAGAGTCTTCGGTCGATGACACCCTGCAGATTCTGCGGGGCATCAGAGAACGTTACGAAGAGCATCACCGACTCAAAATCAGCGAAGAGGCTTTGAACGCGGCGGCCAACATGGCGTCGCGCTATATTCCCGACCGGTTCCTGCCGGATAAAGCCATCGACCTTGTGGACGAAGCTTCATCCAGGGTGCGCATTCGGCACAGCACGATGCCGGTCTCATTAAAACAATCAAAAGAACAGCAGGAAATTATCCGCAAGGACAAGGACGCCGCGCTGGCCACACAGCAGTACGATTACGCGGCGGAATTAAGAGAACGCGAGCTTCAGAACGACGAAAAGATTAAGCAGCTAGAAGCGGAGTGGCGTGATGAGCAGGAGAAGACGGACGTCGTTGTAAGCAAGGAAGATATCGCCGAGGTGGTAAGCATGTGGATGGGCATACCGATGGCGCAGCTTGCCGAGGGCGAGACCAGCCGACTGCTCAACATGGAAGAAGTCCTGCACCGCCGCATCGCCGGGCAGGAAGAAGCCGTGAAAGGAATTTCCAAGGCGGTCAGGCGGGCGCGGGCGGGTGTCAAAGACCCCAAGCGGCCGATGGGCGTTTTCCTCTTCATGGGGCCGACAGGCGTGGGCAAGACGGAGATGGCCAAAACGCTGGCTGAATTCATGTTCGGCAGCGAAGACTCGCTGGTGCGCATCGATATGTCCGAGTTCATGGAGAAATTCGCCGTATCCCGGCTGGTGGGAGCGCCGCCCGGATACGTGGGCTATGAAGAAGGCGGGCAGCTTACCGAGGCGGTAAGACGCAAGCCATATTGCTGCATACTGCTGGACGAAATCGAGAAAGCGCACCCGGATGTATTCAACATCCTTTTACAGATTTTCGACGACGGGCATTTGACCGACGCTAAAGGGCGACGTGTTGATTTCCGCAATAGTATCATCATCATGACCAGCAATTTCGGCGCGGTGGATATCAAAAGAGGTTCGGTCGGTTTTGCTCAGCGCAGTGACGAAGCTAAAATACGAGAACGTTCTTACGAGAAGATGCGGGACGAACTTCTTAACAAGTTGAAGGATAGCAGGGAGAGTAATTTCCGTCCCGAGTTCTTGAATCGCATCGATGATATAATAGTTTTCCACTCTCTCACTGAAGAACAAATCCGAGAGATAGTTGATATGATGCTGGCGAACGTTAGCAAGCAGCTGGCGGAGAAAGAAATAAAGCTCCAGGTAACCAATACTACTAAAGATTTCCTGGGCAAAGAAGGATACAAAGAGGAATATGGTGCGCGCCAGTTACGCCGCGTTATCCAAAGCAAAGTCGAGGACAAGCTCTCCGAGGAGCTGCTGCGGGGCGGCCTCAAGACCTTCAAGCGGGTCTACGAGGAGAAAGCCACCGTAAGGACCATGGGGATAATCGACGACGTTATAAAAGCGGTGAAGGAAATCCCCGAAAAGCGGGCGGCGGAAAAAGAGGAAGATAAATACCGTACCGTCCCTGAAATCCTGGCCGCCGAAGGGGATGGCGATACCTTCAGCGTTTACGCCACCGAGAGCGTGAAGTACAACATCGAGAAGATTATCAAAGAGACGCTGGAAGAAAAGAAGAAGGATGAGGCTAAGAAAAAAGTTAAGCTGTCTGATGAATTCAAGGTGGTAGAAAATTCGTACATTTCCGAGGTGATGGTCGACGTGAAAAACGGCGAGATCACCATCGATTCCAAGAAAGCTTTTTCCCTGCCCAGCGTAGCGGTAGGCGCAAGCGCCGGGTAGTATGAATACCTAATAGTGACTTATAAAACCAACTTTAGTATAATAGGGCGGTGGCAGTTCTAAAGAAAGACTCCACCGCCTTAAAATTTATGCACGACCAGACAGGAAAGGAGCTCGAGAGTTGGCCAGGGAAACAGTAGAGGTTCCTATTACCGGTAAAATTATCAGCGTAGCCGTAAAGGTCGGCGACGCTATCAAAGAAGGCGATGTAATCTGCATGCTGGAGTCCATGAAAATGGAAAACCCCATACTGGCGCCGGTCGGGGGCACGGTAGTGGAAGTGGGGGTAAAGCCGGAACAGGTAGTCAAGCCCGGCGAGAAAATCGCCGTTATAGAATATTAGAATAATTATGCCCTGCCCGTGATTCGAGCAATCCGGCGGGGCAATATTATATAATCGTACAAAAAAGAGGAGCAGGAGCAAGCAATGGACTGGTCGTTCGGCCTGACGATGACGGTAGCGGGGATGGGGGTAACCTTCATCACGCTGTATCTGCTTACGCTGCTCATCCGC
>MGMR01000026.1:5477-5547 GCA_001796495.1 Chloroflexi bacterium RBG_13_51_18 | reverse complement strand
TGGCCAACCTCGCCGCGCAGGACGAGGGCGGCGTTATCAACCTGCTTTACGTTTCCGGCATACTCACGGA
>MGMR01000026.1:5273-5361 GCA_001796495.1 Chloroflexi bacterium RBG_13_51_18 | reverse complement strand
GGGCGATGACAACGAAAAAGGAGCGCGCCACGCTGATGCCCACCGGCGAGAAACAAGTCTCGCAGAAGGTGAAAATCCTTTTCCCGAT
>MGMR01000026.1:0-5240 GCA_001796495.1 Chloroflexi bacterium RBG_13_51_18 | reverse complement strand
GATGGGCGCGCCGCTGATGGGGATGCTGATGCTCGGCAACCTGCTGAAAGAGAGCGGCGTCGTCGGCAGGCTTGTGGATGTCTCGGAGAATACCATTGCCAACACGGTAACGCTCTTACTGGGTCTGTGCATCGGAGCATCGATGCTGGGCGGCAACTTCCTGACCTGGGACACGATACTGGTGTTCCTGCTGGGCTTCCTCGCCATTTCCATGGATACGGTCACGGGCATGCTGCTGGGCAAGCTGATGCGTGTGCTTTCTAAAGGCAAGATAAATCCGCTCTTAGGGGCGGCGGGGACTTCCGCTTTCCCGATGTCCGCCCGGGTGGTGCAGAGGGAAGGGCAGAAAGCCAATCCGCGGAGCTTCCTCTTATGGCACGCCATAGGGGCGAACGCCGGCGGCCAGATAGGGTCGGTCATGGCGGCTTCAGTAATGCTGGCGGTCATGAGCGGTTTGGGTATTGGGCCGCTTAGTTAAACTCTAAATCCTAAACTCTAGGCGAGTATCTTGTTTGCCTTTTTCTGCGTTAGCTTAGCCCTTTGCGTTTCTATCCAATCTAGATATTTTATTGTATTATCTATATAAAGTCTTGGCTCTCCAGATACAGTATTATACAGTTTATCAATAGAATTCACATTATTTACAGACATAAATGCCCAATTAATGAAATGGTGTTCAATTTCACCTGATTTCATAGGAACAGGATATTTACGCGCAATTAAGCTATTAAGTATATTTCCCATCCCCAAATCTCCCATACGTTTCTCAGCACTATGGTGTAATACTGCACCATATATTTTTAACTCCTTGTGTAATTCATATGCATCTATAAGAGGTTGACCTAAATACAGAGACGTATTTGTATTAGTAGTCATTTTCCCAAAAGCTATAGCACCTTTCATAGGAATTTCTTTACTAATTGCTTTAGCGATAATATCCGCAGTGTCTAGTATAATATTCAATGCGGAATCTTCAGAATCATCACTTGAAAAAAGGATGATGGAATCCGAAAAGGATACAGGAATAGTGTATGTAGGGGTAGTATTTTTAGTTTCAGTCGTTTTTTGAGGGGTTAATTGTTCTTGAAGTATCATTTTCGCTTCAATTTTGATGTTCTCGATTTCTGCATTTAAAGACTCAAGTAATTTCTGAACGTTTTCATGTCCATCTCTATTAAGCCTATCTTTAAACCCCATAATATCCAGGAATGCTACAAAACAATCATACGGCTTATTATTATCTCTTTTTTCTACCATTTTATTTCACCTCATCCTCAATAGTAAGCTAATTATATAACGGGGTGTTGTTCCAAACAAGGTGAGGTTGAACTCTTTTCTTAAATCTAGTAAAGTCATGCTATGAGCAAATCCTCTAGTAAAGTCGTTTACGTCTGCAAGGAGTGTGGCAAGGAGAGCCTGAAGTGGCTCGGAAAATGCCCGGAATGCAACCAGTGGAACACCTTTGGTGAGATGACTCTTAACACTACTAGAGCCTCCTCCCTCCGCCCCGCCGGGCCTCAAGCTTTACCGCAGGAGCTTTCGCAGGTAGAGCTTGAAGCTAAAGCCCGCCGGGCGATACCGCTGGAGGAGTTCAATAGGGTATTAGGGGGAGGTCTGGTGGCGGGGTCTTTAGTATTGATAAGCGGCGACCCGGGTATCGGGAAAAGCACACTATTACTACAGGCGGCGGCATCGATAGCCGATGAACGTCACCGCGTGGTCTACGTTACCGGCGAGGAAACGGCGCAGCAGATAAAGCTGCGGGCGCAAAGGCTAAGGCTGGAGGGGGAGGGGCTTTTCATCATGGCGGAGACGGACATCGATGCGGTGATAGAGCAGGCGGAACAGGCGAAGCCGGCGCTGGTGATTATCGACTCCATACAAACGGTGTACATACCGGGCGGAGAATCGGCGGCGGGGAGCGTATCGCAGGTGCGCGACTGCACAATGCGCATGATGCAGTGGGCGAAGACTCACGGAGTGCCCGTCTTTATATCCGGCCACGTCACCAAAGAAGGCGCGATCGCCGGACCTAAAGTCCTGGAGCACATCGTCGATGTCGTCCTCTATCTCGAGGGCGAGCCTTTCAGCGCTTACAGATTACTGCGGTGCGTCAAGAACCGCTTCGGCTCCACCAACGAGGTGGGCGTTTTCGAGATGAAAGAGGAGGGGATGGTCGAGGTAGCCAACCCGTCGCTGGCGTTTTTATCACAGCGGGGGGCGGAAACGGTGGGGTCGGCAGTCGTTCCCGTCATCGAGGGAAGCCGGCCTTTACTGGTAGAAATTCAAGCATTAACGACCATCAACAGCTTCGGACAGCCGCGGCGCACGGCCAACGGCGTGGACTTTAACCGGCTGCTCTTAGTGACGGCGGTGCTTTCAAGGCGGGTGGGACTAAAGCTGGGCAACCAGGACATCATCGTCAACGTGGCGGGGGGCTTAAAGGTGGGCGAGCCGGCGGCCGACCTGGGGATAGCCTTAGCGATTGCCTCCAGCTATAAAGACGCCGAAGTCATGCCGCAGACGGCGGCGGTGGGGGAGGTGGGCTTAAGCGGTGAGTTGCGACCAGCCCCGCAGATGGACCGGCGGCTCGCCGAGGCGGCGCGGCTGGGCTTTAAGAAATGCATTATACCCAAGACAGGGGCAAAAGTGAACGCCCCTAAAGATATGGAAATTATTATAGCTGGGACGCTAAGGGAGGCGGTTTATAAGGGGGTAAAGGGAGGCGGTTTATAAGGGGGTAAAGGGAGGGAAGGAGAAGGAGGGAGTTGATGAGTAAGATTGTATTTGTGCTTGGAGCAGGGGCATCAGTACATAGTGGGACACCACTTATGAATAACTTTCTTGAAATTGCTCAGGATTTATTGAGACGAGGAGAGGTAGAAGAAGTAAAAGCAGATTTTGAAAACGTATTTGAAGCTGTGGGGAAATTACATGCAGCTCAATCAAAAGCAATCATTGATACATACAATATTGAAGACGTATACGCTGCTTTTGAAATGGGTAAGTTATTGGGTAGGTTACCAGGGATAGAAGAACTTGACCAAATAGATGGGTTGATATCTTCGATCAAGAAGGTAATAGGATTCACATTAGAAAAAACGATGATGCTACCGACGAAAGCAGAAATTAATGGCCCAGTTCAATATGATAGTTTCGTAGATATTATTAATACTCTGTTATCTCAAAAGGTTGAATGCTCAATAATAACATTTAATTATGACTTAGGATTAGATTACTCTTTATATAAAAGAAAAATAATACCTAATTATGGTTTAGAGGATGTCAGAATAGGTGTAAAAGCTATTCCTTACCTTAAACTCCATGGTTCTATTAACTGGGGAAGATGTAACAATAATAGTTGCCGGAAGGTTGTCGCTTATAGGAATTTCGGTGTAACAGAATATCAGAATGACCTAGGCTACAGTATTCTACCCATGATATCAAAATTGAGGAAAATGAAATGCCCTTTCTGTAATAATGAACTAGATAAGGATCCTTTTATTGTACCACCTACATGGAATAAAACTGCTTTTCATGAACAGATAGATATTATATGGAAAAAAGCAGCAATTGAATTGAAAGATTCCGAGCAGATCATTATCATAGGTTATTCATTTCCACCAACCGATATGTTTTTCAGATATTTATTTGCGCTAGGTGTTGACTTGAAGACTATTTTAAAAGGATTCTATGTTTATAATCCTGATCCTGAAGTAGAAGGGCGATTCCGAAACTTGCTTAGTTCTGGTATAGAACAGAGGTTTCATTTCTACAATGTTTCGTTTGAGAATGCTATTGGTCAAGGTCCTTTTCTTATGGGTACAAATATTGAAACAATTCAGAGTATTTTAAATGTTTAGCTGAATTGACAACAAGACAGTCTTGGTCATCATCGCGGCGGCGTGGAGAGGAAACTTACAAGGGGGCTGGATTCCCGTTTTCACGGGAATGACAGATAAGGATTAATATGAGTGCTAAAGTTTCCACAATAATTGTAGCGGGAGCAAAATCTCCCTTAATCCCTCTTTACGAAAGAGGGAAAGAGCAGATTAAACCAACGGTATGTGGTTTGTACAATCATCCTCTCCCCTTCGTAAGGGGAGAGTGAGAGAGGGATTTTGAATGACCACTAAAGTCTCTGCCATCATCGTTGCCGCTGGGGAAAGCCAGCGGATGGGGGAAATCGATAAGATGTTCGCCCCGCTGAACGGCCGTGCGGCTCTGGCACGCGTGCTGGATACCTTCCAGGCCTGCAAAAAAATCGACCATATAGTCGTGGTGATGAGCTCAAAAAACATCGAGGAATGCCGTCGCATGGTGGCGGCGGAGGCGTGGGATAAGGTAAAGGACATCTGCCTCGGCGGGAAAAGGCGGCAGGACTCGGTGGCGGAGGGGCTAAAGCGGGCTAAAGAAGCGGACTGGGTGATTATCCATGACGGCGCGCGGCCTCTCGTTACCATCGACCTGATAGAGAGGGGGCTGGACGCGGCTAAAGAGACGGGAGCGGCGGTAGCGGCGGTGCCGGTTATCGATACCATCAAATACGCTAAAGAGGACGACATGGTGATACGTACGCTGGCCCGCCAGTACTTAAAAGCGGTCCAGACGCCGCAGGTCTTCCGCGCCGATGTCATTAAAAACACCTACAAATTTACCCCCGGAGAGGTTACGGACGACTCGGCGCTGGTGGAGAAAGCCGGCTATAAGGTTAAGCTCTACATGGGCGCTTATGGTAATATAAAGATAACCACGCCGGACGACCTCGCTATGGCCGCGGCATTACTGAAATAAAGTGGGTGAAAACATGCGCATGGGAATAGGATATGACGTGCACCCTCTCGTACCGGGGAAGAAACTGGTGCTGGGCGGGGTGGAGATACCTTTTGTTAAAGGACTTGAAGGCTGGAGCGACGCTGACGTCCTGACCCACGCCGTGATAGATGCGCTATTAGGGGCGGCGGCGCTGGGCGATATCGGGCAACATTTCCCGCCGGGGCAAAAAGAGTATAAAGACATTTCCAGCCTGGTAATGCTCGATAGAGTAATAGGAAAGCTGGAGGAGGAGGGGTACCGGGTGGGGAACATCGACGCCACGGTAGTGGCGGAAAAACCTACGCTAATGGAGCACATCGACGCAATGCGGAAGAATTTAAGTCGGGTGCTGGGCGTTGAAATTAGTAAGGTAAGCATTAAAGCCAGCAGCCATAACGGGTTGGGCTTTATCGGGGCGGGAGAAG
>MGMR01000025.1:6504-10415 GCA_001796495.1 Chloroflexi bacterium RBG_13_51_18 | reverse complement strand
ATATCGTCCACCGCGGTTTGAGCAAGGAATTCGTAGAAAAAGTGCGTATCAACCTCGGTGAGGGTATTGCCGGCAGTGTCGCCGAGAGCGGTAAGGCAATTCTCCTCGAAGATATTTCATCGGACCCGCGCGTAGCGCACCGGGAAATGGTAGCCGCGGAGGGCTTGAAGGCATATATTTGCGTGCCTCTCCGGGCCAAGGATAAGGTGCTGGGTGTCCTCAACGTGGCCAGCCGGATGCCGCGTAAATTCACCACTAATGATATGCACCTGCTGTACGCTATCGGCGACCAGCTGGGTATTGCCATTGAGCATGCCCGATTATACGAAAGGTTGAGGAAAGCCCGCGAAAGATTGCGTAGATTGGCCAGGCAAAATCTGGTTGCGGAAGAGGAGGAGAGAAGAAGGATTGCCCGCGAGTTGCACGATGAGACCAGCCAATCACTATCCGGTATTGCTCTTCAACTACAGGCGCTAATTGAAATGTCGACCATTTCCGGAAAAAAGGATGATGAATATGTTTCCGGACTAAAGAAGGTGCAATCATTAACGGTACAGGTACATAAAGAAGTCAGCCGGTTGATTTCCAACCTACACCCGGCATTACTGGATACGCTGGGGCTGGTACCGGCTGTCCGCCAGCACGCCGAGACCAGGTTGCAGCCCCTGGGAATTAAAATATCGGTAGAAACCAAAGGGAATGACAGGCGATTTTCTCCTGAAGTTGAAGCGGCACTTTTCCGCTTTATTCAGGGAGCCACAGGCAATATTGCCCAGCATTCTAAAGCGAAAACCGCTGCCATTGTGCTTGAGTTCAAGCCGAATACATTTATATTAACCATCAGCGATAACGGACAGGGATTCAACGTTTCAGAAATTACGGACGTTGAAGAGAGCGGGAGAGGTCGTGGTTTATTCAGTATGAGAGAAAGAATTGGTTTTCTCGGCGGCATTAGCGGCATTGAGTCGGAAATCGGCAAGGGAACTACCGTCTGGGCCAGAATTCCCATCGGGCAGGAAGTTGAATATGCAGAAAATAAAAGTCCTGGTAGTTGACGACCATACAATCGTGCGGGACGGAATTTGTGCTTTACTCGCTCTAGCCGGCGACATCGAGGTAGTGGGTGAGGCCAATAACGGCAATGAAGCCTACAATAAGGTAAAAGAACTCCAGCCGGATGTGGTGGTCATGGATATCGCTATGCCCATCATGGGAGGGCTTGAAGCTACTCGCCGGATAAACAAGGAGTTTCCAAAGACCAGGGTGCTTGTTCTTACCCAGTATGATGATAAAGAATATTTTTTCCCGGTTATTGAGTCCGGTGCTTCCGGCTATATCAGCAAAGCAGCCGCTTCTTCGGAACTAACCGCAGGAATCCGCTCGGTCTTCAAGGGAGATTCCTACCTTTCGCCATCGGTAACCAGGCTTATAGTAGAGAATTATCAAAACACCGCTGTTGGACGGACCAATCAAGACCCCTATAAACGGTTGACTCCTCGCGAACGTGAAATATTCAAGTTACTTGCCGAGGAACACACTACCCGGGAAATTGCAAAAATGCTGGTGATTACGCCAAAAACGGTTGAGGGCCATAAGACCAACCTTATGACGAAATTAGGCATCCATAATCGCGTTGAACTGGTAAAATATGCCCTTCGCAAAGGTGTTATTACCATATAACATATAATTTCATACTTTATTCTAATATCATCCTTCACAACGCAAAATCGATTTACCTCCCACTGGGATTTTTCGTTCTTTTTATTATCAGATATTGTACTTTAGACGGATAAACTCAAGGGTTTTGCTTGGTTGTATTCAGGGTATATCCCCTATTTCTTGTTTTCGCTGCATGTCCTATATTGGACTACATAGAGGTTTGGGGGTTAAAGGAGGCGCAAAATGAAAAGAAAACAGACTATTTTAATAGTGGATGATGAAACCGATTTTGTTGAAAGCCTGAAAACAGTCCTGGAAAAAGCAGCCTATATCGTCCATGCCGCTGATGATAGAGAAGAAGCGGAAAAGATGGTTCGCGCTCACGAGCCCGATGCTATCGTCCTGGGGACGATAATGCCCCGCGGAGATGCCTTCCTCTTCCATAAGTGGATGAAGCAGACCCTCGGCTTTGGAAATCTGCCTATCATGGTCATCAATGCCCCGCCGGATAAACAACTGCTCAAAGGCTGGAGAATGGATGAGGGCATGCAGATGGACGCTGAAGATTTCCTCGCCAAGCCCGTAGAGCCGACCGCTCTCGTGCCGCGCATCCAGGCTTTACTTGACCGGTCGACCAGGAAAATAAGGGTGTTGATTGTGGATGACCACGCTGTAGTGAGGGATGGCATCAGGTCGGTGCTATCTTTGCAGCGTGATATGCAGGTTATCGGCGAGGCGATAAACGGGAAAGAAGCTCTGGACAAGACAACAAAGCTTCTCCCCGATGTTGTCGTGATGGATATTGTTATGCCGGTGATGAACGGGCTGGATGCAGCTAAAGAGATTTGCCAGAAATGCAAGTCTGCCAAGGTTTTAATGCTGACACAGTATGATGAAGAGGAAAACGTTTTAGCCAGTAAAAAGGTGGGTGCCGTAGGGTTTATTCCCAAAGCGGCGGCCAGTTCACGCCTGTTGACCGGTATTCGGTCTGTCGCACGGGGCGACCAGTCATGGATAGAATCCCTGCAGCCTCGTTAATTGGTCAGGAGAAGGACTGAGTGGAAGTAACTACAATTGTTTTAAACGGAGTGGAGGTCAGCGGTTCCGCCGGGACTACGATTTTGGAACTGGCGCGAGAATCGGGTGTCTATATCCCCACCCTCTGCGACGACCCCAACCTGGCACCCGTCGGAGCTTGCCGACTTTGTATAGTTGAAGATGAACGTAATGGGGCATTGTTGGCTTCCTGTGTGGCTCCTATCTCTCCGGGGATGGTTATCAATACTAATTCTCCAAGGGTAATAGAGCACCGAAAAAAGATACTCAAGCTAATACTGGCCAGTCATCCCGATTCCTGCCTTATCTGTGATAAGGGCAACCGCTGCCAATTACGTAAACTGGCGGCGGAAATGGGCATCGGGCTGGTTGAGTTCCAGAGAATCCCCCAGTCGGACGTCATCGAGGAGGTCAATCCCTTTATCGAGCGAGACCTCTCCAAATGCATTATGTGCGGCAAGTGTATCAGGGCCGACCAGGAACTGGTAGTCCAGGGGGCCCTCGACTATATGCATCGGGGCACCGCCGTTAGACCGGCGACGTTGAACGATATGCCGCTGGAGAAGTCCGAATGCACTTTCTGCGGGGCCTGCGTGGCGATATGTCCTACCGGGGCTATCATGGAAAAGAACAGGATATACGCCGGGACTGCTGCAACCACAATCAAGACGGTGTGCCCTTATTGCGGCTGCGGATGCAGCCTTTCTTTAGGGGTGAAGGACAACAGGATTATTTATGCCAGACCTGCCTTGGAAAGTCCCGTGAATCGGGGAACTCTCTGTGTCCGCGGCAGCTACGGCCTGGATTATATACACAGTCCGGATAGATTGAGCCATCCTCTGGTCAGGGTTGACGGTGAATTCCGTGAGTCTACCTGGGAAGATGCGCTATCAAAGGTGTCTGAAGCTTTCACGCGAATCAAGGAAACCCATGGCGCTGATGCCCTGGCCGTCTTCGGGTCATCCAAATGCACCAATGAAGAAAACTATCTCCTTCAGAAATTTGCCCGGTGTGTACTGGGTACTAACAATATCGACAACGGCAGCCGACTCTATAACGCAGGCAGCCGCATCGGCCTGGGAGCTTCCATCGGCTATGCCGGTACAACAGGTTCGCTGGATGCTTTAGAAAGGTCAAAGGTGATATTAGTCATCGGCGGAAATCCGGATGTTACCGCGCCGGCGGTGGCTTATGCT
>MGMR01000025.1:2017-6463 GCA_001796495.1 Chloroflexi bacterium RBG_13_51_18 | reverse complement strand
TATCGACCCGCGTCATACACCCCTTGTTCATTTTGCCAGACTCTGGCTAAAGCCCGGGGTCGGCACAGATATCGCCTTGCTCAACGGTCTTGCCAGAGTAATCATCAATGAAAAGAAGTTTGATGTGGAATTTGTGACCCGTAAGACAGACAATTTCACTAACTGGACGAAAAGTCTGGAAAAATATACGCCTGCCTATGTAGAAAAGATAACCGGTATCGCCAGAAAGGATATCCAGGCGGCCGCTCATCTCCTGGCCGGTGCCGAAGAAGCTTCAATCGTTTACGGAAATGGAATCACCCAGCATGCCGCCGGGACTGATGCTGTTATTGCCATTGCCAATCTGGCCATGCTGACGGGGAACATCGGTACCCATGGCGGAATCTTCGCCCTCCAGCGTGAAAACAACGCCTACGGCGCCTGCGATATGGGGGCTTTGCCCGGTTTCCTCCCCGGTTATCAAAGCACCGGTGATGCTGAAGAAAGAAAATTACTCGAGGAACGCTGGGGACGCCCACTTCCCGTTAAAGACGGATTATCGGCATTGGAAATCATCGAGGCGGCGGAATCGGGCAAGCTAAAGGGGATGTTCATCATGGGTGAAAACCCGGTCGCCAGCTTCCCGCAACCCTCACATGTTAAAAAAGCCCTCGCCTCTCTGGATTTTCTGGTGGTCTCGGATATGTTCCTGACGGAAACGGCCGGATTGGCTTCGGTAGTGCTGCCGGCGGCCAGCTTTGCCGAAAAGGAGGGAACCTTTACCAACTTCGAGGGGAGGGTACAGCGGGTACGCAAGGCAATACATCCGGTCGGCATAAGCCTTGCCGATAGTGAAATAGTCATGCTTTTGTCAGAGATGATGGGATATACCATGTCTTATAACTCACCATTACAGGTGATGGAAGAAATAAAAGAAATAGTACCATTCTACCGTCATGTTAACTATAGCGACACCGATGCAGCGGCTCTGGAACCAGGTGAGATGGAAGGGAGTAGTCCCGGAACCAGACGACTTTATAAAGGTTTGTTTCCCAGCGGTTTTGGGCGTTTTTCTACCGTAGAATACGTGCCGCCGCAGGATGTAGCAGCAGATGGATATCCATTTACGTTAATGGTCGGCTCCAGCCGGTATCAATTCGGCTCGGGCGCGCGCAGCTCGCGGTCAACACGACTGCAGCGTTTTTCCCCGAAAGCTTTCCTGGAAATAAGTCCTGAAGATGCCGCTAAAACAGGCATAAGCAATGGTGACAGAGTTAAAGTCATTTCAACACAGGGAGAGATTGTGGCTGATATTACAATAAGTAATGAATTGCCGCGCGGCCTGCTCTTTATACCTGTATCTTTTGCTGCCTGCCCGGTTAATGAGCTATTCGCTGCTTCTATAGACCATCAAGCCAAAGCGCCGGCGCTCAAGTCATGCGCCGTGAAATTAGAAAGGATACCTCCAAATGGCCAAGCTGAAAAAACCGCCTAAAGTCAACATTAAACAGGTCGAGAAGTTAATCTCTGATTATAAAGGTCGGAAGTGGGGTTTAATTCCCCTGGCCGAGGAAATCCAGGAAAAGTTCGGCTATATCCCCCCTGAAGTTATACCTCATATAGCCGCCACGCTCAGGTTATTCCCCGCCCAGGTACAGGGCGTTATTACCTTTTATTCCCAGCTGTACACTCACCCCAGGGGTAAAAATATCGCTAGAGTATGCCGCGGTACGGCCTGTCACGTGCGGGGCGGTAAGTCCATCCTCAAGCTGGTCAAGCAGCACCTTGGTGTTGATGAAGGCGAGACCACCGAGGATATGGAGTATACCCTGGAAACGGTCGCCTGCATCGGTGTTTGCGCACTGGCGCCCAATCTTGTCGTGAATAACAAAATATACGGCAACATGAACCCCAAAAAGGTTGCCGCAATTTTCGGTTCTCGCGGAGGCCATTGATATGCCGGAGCAAAAAACCAGCGTCTCTGCTAACGGTCACCGGGAAGTCCTCGTCTGCTGCGGGTCTGGCTGTCCGGGCTCGGAACAGATACGGCAGCGTCTGGAAAATGAAATAGCAAAACAGGAATTGAAGGTCACTGTAAAGCCTACCGGGTGCCACGGTTTTTGCCAGCGCGGTCCCACGGTAATAATTGAACCGGAAGACATCATGTATTGCCAGGTGACTGAAGACGATGTGCCCGAAATTATTTCAACTCACCTGCGTGGAAACAAACTGGTGGACCGGCTGCTTTATACCGACCCCTCCACCGGTCAGGTTATGCCCCGTTATGCCGATATCAAATTCTTCCAGGAGCAGGAAAGAGTTGTCCTGCGGAACTGCGGGCAAATTAATCCCGAACGCATTGACGACTATCTTGAAAGAGGCGGATATCAATCGCTTAAAAAAGTGCTTCAAACGATGAAACCTAAAGAGGTAGTCGACCTCATCAAAAGCTCGGGTTTGCGGGGACGTGGCGGCGCCGGCTTCCCCACCGGCAATAAATGGGAGTTCTGTCATAATGCTCCCGGTAATAAAAAGTACATGATTTGCAACGCCGATGAAGGCGACCCCGGCGCCTTCATGGACCGTTCTATTTTAGAGGCAGACCCTCATGCAGTTTTAGAGGGGCTGGCTATTGCCGCCTACGCTATCGGGGCCAATGAGGGCTATATTTACGTTCGCGCTGAATATCCGTTGGCTGTCCGGCACTTGAAAACAGCGCTGAAGCAGTCTGTAGAAAAGGGCTTCCTCGGCAATGATATTATGGATTCCAAATTTAACCTTAACGTGCATATCATGGAAGGCGCCGGCGCTTTTGTCTGCGGGGAAGAAACAGCATTGATAGCCTCTATTGAGAGTCGACGTGGCATGCCCCGCCCCCGCCCGCCATTCCCTCCCGAGTCCGGTCTGGATGGCAAACCTACTATTATTAACAATGTAAAAACCCTGGCCACTGTCCCCGTAATCATAGAAAGAGGGGCCGACTGGTTCGCCGGCATCGGCACCGAGAAAAGCAAGGGCACCGCAGTTTTCGCTCTCACTGGTAAAATCGCCAACAGCGGACTGGTTGAAGTGCCTATGGGAACACCTTTGTCCCACATCGTCTATAAAGTCGGCGGCGGCATCCCGCGCGGTCGGCAGCTCAAGGCAATTCAGACCGGCGGCCCGTCCGGCGGCTGTATTCCCGCCCGCTTTCTTGAAACGCCCATCGAGTATGAAACCCTGGCTAAATTAGGCTCAATCATGGGCTCCGGCGGCATGGTGGTAATGGATGAAGCCACCTGCATGGTGGAGGTCGCCAGATTCTTTATCAGCTTCACCCAGAGTGAGTCCTGCGGCAAGTGTACGCCCTGCCGTCTGGGCACACGCCAGATGCTGGAAATTTTAACCAGGATTACCGAGGGCAGGGGGCATGACGGCGATATTGAATCCCTGCTTTCAATCGCGAAAACGGTCAAGGAATGTTCACTCTGCGGGCTTGGTCAAACAGCCCCGAATCCGATAATATCCACGATCAACTACTTCCGTGACGAGTATGAAGCGCACATTAAAGAGAAAAAGTGCCCGGCGGCGGTCTGTGAAGCCCTGATGATATCGCCCTGCCAGCATACCTGTCCGGCAGGTATTAATGTTCCCATGTATATAGCTCATATCGCCGAGGGTGAATACCGGGAAGCCATCGAGACTATCCGGGAACGTAATCCATTCGCCGCCGTATGCGGTCGTATCTGCCATCATCCTTGTGAAGGCCGCTGCCGCCGCGGTGAACTTGATGAACCGGTTTCTATCAGGTCATTAAAACGCTTCGCCGCTGACTGGTATTCAGAACATGGCGTCGAGATTGATAATATTAAGCCCTTCCCTCAAACAAAGAAAGAAAAAATTGCCGTGGTGGGGGCCGGGCCGGCCGGGCTTTCCTGCGCGTATTTTCTGGCGCAGGCCGGCTACCCTGTCACTGTTTTTGAGGCTCTCCCCGTAGGCGGCGGAATGCTGTCCGTAGCCATACCCGAGTTCCGTTTGCCGCATGCCGCCATCCAGCAGGATATAGACTATATAGTCAAGCGGGGTGTGAAGATAAATTACAATACACCCATCAATACGAATTTCACCCTGGAGCACTTGAAGAAAGAGGGATTTGCCGCAACCTTTATTGCCGCCGGCGCTCAGCGCAGCCAGCGGCTGGGAATCCCCGGAGAAATTGAGGATATTGAGGGTCTGCACTACGGGCTAAAATTCCTACGGGATATCCGGCTGGGACGGCCCTTGAAAGTGGGCAAACGGGTGGCTATCGTCGGCGGCGGCAATGTAGCGCTGGACACCGCCCGGACCGCCCTTCGACTCGGCGCTAAAGAAGCCAGTATCTACTATCGTCGGTCGCGTGATGAAATGCCTGTTTCCGATGTTGAGTACAATGAAGCCATCGATGAAGGAGTTAAAATCAACTTCCTTTCTTCTCCCACAAGAATTAAT
>MGMR01000025.1:0-1935 GCA_001796495.1 Chloroflexi bacterium RBG_13_51_18 | reverse complement strand
TGCCTATCGAAGGGTCGGATTTTACTGCGGCGGCGGATACAATAATTGCCGCTGTTGGACAAGCCTCCGACCTCTCCTTCCTGCCCCCGGATAGCGCTCTGGAACGAACCAGATTGGAGACGCTGGTGGTTGATAGCAACTCTCTGGCTACAAATGTTCCCGGGGTGTTCGCCGGTGGTGATTTTGTGACCGGGCCGGCTATGGTCGTCGAAGCGGTTGGCGCCGGGAGGAGGGGCGCCATCGCTATCGATAAATACCTGCGCGGTGATGCCTCTCCCGTCGAGATATACGACCGAAAAACAAAAGTGGTTGAAGCAAAACCTCAAGAACTGGATGATACATGGGAGACCAAGCCGCGGAAGAAAGTAGATACACTCCCGCTGCCGGAAAGACGGACAAGCTTTGCAGAGATAGAACTCGGCTTTCCTGAGGATATCGCACAAAGGGAAGCAAAACGCTGTCTTAGATGTGATCTTGAAAGCTGATGAAGATAAATAATCTCGGAAGGGGTTCGGTATGAAATCAATTACCAAACAAAAAACAATGGAGGAAATCCAGCAAAGTCTGGAAGGACTGGATAAGGTATTCGTCGTCGGTTGCGGGACCTGCACCACATTAACGAAAACCGGCGGCATCGACCAGGTTGAAGAGATGAAGAAAAACCTCCAGCAGATAGGCAAGCGTGTTACCGGCAGTGTGGTTATTCCCACTGCCTGCGATGATATGACCGAAGCCTCTATAACCGAGAATGAACAGTTTATACGTAGCGCCGATTGTATCCTATCGATGAGCTGCGCGCTGGGTGTGCATCGCATGTATCTGTACATCGGCAAACCAATCATTCCTGCCGTAGATACGTTGTTTATCGGCGTTGAAGAAACCCCCGGCTACTTTCGTGAGGCTTGCGCCCAGTGCGGCCAGTGCTTGCTTGGCGAAACCGCCGGTGTCTGCCCTATTACTGCCTGCCACAAAGGGCTGGTCAACGGCCCCTGTGGTGGCACCAACAACGGCAAATGTGAGGTGGATAAAGAAAAAGACTGCGCCTGGACACTTATCTACAACCGACTGCAAGAGCAGGACAGGCTCGACCTGATACGTAAGTATCAACCGCCCCGCAATCACCATATCACCCTTAAGCCGCGGTCGATGAGAATTCAATAAGGGAGTGAAGACAATGGTATCACGATTTAAAGAAGCGTTGAACTCCGGCAAGTTTGTAATCACCAGCGAGATAGCCCCGCCCAAGGGTACCAACCTGGAAAAAATGCTGCATCATATAGATATTTTAAAAGACAGGGTGGACGCCATTAATGTTACCGACCACCAGAGCTCCGTGATGCGTTTTCCTTCGCTCGGGGGATGTCTGGCTATTAAAGAGAAGGGCGGCGAGGCTATCATGCAGATGACCTGCCGCGACCGCAACCGCATGGCGCTTGAGGCCGACCTTCTTTTCGCATACTGCCGCGGTATCAGGAATGTGCTCTGCCTTACGGGAGATGCTGTGCCGGTCGGCGACCATAAGGAAGCCAAGGGCGTCTTCGACCTTGATTCTTTACAGCTTTTAGTAGCAATTAGGCAAATGATGGAAGGTCAGGACCTTGGCGGCAATAAGCTGGAGGGAGAATTTGAATTTTGCGCCGGCGCCATCGTCACCCCTGAAGCGAAGCCTATTGAGCCGCAGTTGATTAAGTTTGAAAAGAAGATAGAGGCCGGCGCCGAGTTCTTCCAGACCCAGGCTATCTATGACCTGGACAACTTTAAAACCTTCATGAAACACGCCCGGCAATTCAAGACTAAAATACTTGCCGGTATCGTCCTGCTGTCATCCGCCCGCATGGCGAAATATATGACGGAAAACGTGCCCGGCATCTTCGTCCCGCAACGCCTTATCGACGAAATGTCCGCTGTGCCTAAAGAAAAGATGCTGGAAAAAGG
>MGMR01000024.1 GCA_001796495.1 Chloroflexi bacterium RBG_13_51_18 | reverse complement strand
TTAAAGCCGCCCGGGAGCTTATCGAAGGGGCAGAGGGGTGGAAGAAAAGTCAGCCAGAAGAGAAGGGCGCATAGTTAAAGGTTATTCGGTACCACGCGCCCTTTAAAGGTTATCCGTTTGGCTTAAGGTACGGTTATTTGCTTAATACTAGATGCCCCGGATATATCCATTTCGCCCAGTGTAGGGTTCCCCGTATATTCCACTGAAGAAGCGCCGCTAAGCGAAACACCCAATCTACCGTTTATATCCAGGCTGGCGCGGCTGGCACCGGAAAAGTCTATATAAGTGTTATTTACAGAAAAACCTAACATATCGACGTTGCTGGCGCCGGAACCGTGAATCCTGATATCGCCGCCGGAACCGGCGAGGCTGCTGCGGCTGGCCCCGGAAAGCTCAAATTCAGTGCTTGCGGCTATAAGATGCCCGGTAATTTTACTGGCACCGGACAATTCAGCGAAGAAGTCGCCCGTCTCCATGTCGATATCCAGTTCGCTGGCGCCGGATAAGTGCAAGTTCAAATCTTGAGAGGATTTAAAGCCCCTGGCTGTGCCTTTACAGGCTCCGGAAAGCTCTAACTCGGCAAGAACAGGCATGGTTACCGTTAGTTTGGGGGAGACGAACCAGGTAATAAACCAGGTATCGACTTCTATTACCAGAGTACTTCCGCTTTTATATACATTCAAGTGCTCGAATACGTTTTCTCCGGCAGTGATAGCAATAGAGTAATTATCCGAGGGCGTAATTGTCACCTCGAAGGCATGTCCTACATCGATACCCGTAAAGTCGGTGAAATCGTATTCCCGTGTGGTAATAGGGCCGGTTTTTTCCGTCAGGTCAACGCGTATACAGCCCGCCAGAATGGGGACTGACAGTATTATAGTGATTAACACCAGTGCGAATAAAAACTTTTTCATTTTAATTCCTCCTGTGCAGGCATCGCTTCTTTGTGCCCATTGACAGACATAACCTTTACAACTGCTCCGTTAAGCCTGGCAATCAGCTTTGCCAGATATACGATTGCCATGATAAACGCGATAAAAATAATCAGCCTTTTCATTACTATTCCCTTACCAGCATGGTTTTTGCCATCATGCCGTGCATTTTGCCGATGTACTTTGCCAGGTGCATGGTAGCGAAAAGCAGCAGGATGCCGCCGATAACGACGAACGGCATAGCCCACGCAGGCGTGTAATAGGCATAGGGAGGGAAAACAAACGTCGGAAAATCAAAGACCAGCTCCCAGACAGGTCTACCGATTAACCATACCGAGAAGGAAATCAGGGTGACTAAAACGGTGAAGTAAATAATCCCCAACGGCATTTGCAGTATCATGTATATGACAGCCGTCCATGTCTGTCTCTCGGTGAAAAGGTTTTTGAATTTTTGCCACCACCCGATGTCTTTGCGAGAAAATAACGGCCGACGCGGCATTCTCACGCCGATTAAAGCTTCAATAAGGCGACCTTCCAGCAGGGCGATGCCACGTGCCGAGAGCAGGAATAAACCCAGAATGGGCAGTCCGACGATGAGGACCAACAATCCTGCCGATACCGATAAGCCCGTGACCGCCCAGGTAAAATAAGCGATGCCTGTGCCGAAGGTGAATATCAGGTATATCAAAGCGCCCCATGCCCTCGGGTCGGCGAAGACCCCGAAGAAGCGGGCGTAGAACGGGCGGGTATCCGGTGCCGCCGGCGCAGCGACCGGTGCCGGGGGAGCTTTCACCTCGGGCCGGGCGGGACGGGAGAAGGCGAGGGGAGTGCTGGACTCGATGGATTTATAAGCAGCGGCAATTTCTTTAGGCTGGCCATATTTCTCTATTATTGACGCCAGGGCTTCAGCTTCGGAAGCGGGATTGCCTTTCTTCGCATTATCCAGGGCTGTCCTCAAGTACTCCTCGGCGTCGGCCAGCGCATCCTGCACGGTGGCGCGGTCGCTCCCGGCAAGTTCTTTCTTCAACTCGGACAGATACTGCTCAATACTATTAATCATGGCTCCCTCCTTGTAGAACGGCATTAACAAGGTCGCTTGTCTGCTGCCAGATTTCAATCCATTTTGCCAGGGTGCTGCGGCCGGCATCGGTGATTTGATAGTAGCGGCGCGGCGGGCCGGCCACGGAAGGCTCTACCTCGCTCTGGAGAAGGCCGGTGGCTTCCAGAGAGCGCAGCACCGGGTACAGTGCGCCCTGCTTCATAATGTCAACGTCTTTCGTCTGGGCTTCAATTAATTTGGCAATCTGATAGCCGTACATGGGGCTGGAAGCCTTGTCCAGGACGCCCAGGAGAACCAGCGCCGATGTGCCGCCGTTTAATTCCTTCTGGAATTTCTTGATGGCTTCATTTATTTCATCCATGGTAACACCTCCGCCGAGGAACTAGTAGCTTTACACTGTTAGTGACCGAATAATATTAATAAGTTAATAATAGTAGTAAATTAATAATAAGTCAATTCGGCCTACGGTAAAACAGGGGAAAATAGATGGGCTGGGGGACAAATAAAGGAAATGAGACCCTCAATATCCGAAGATATTACTGATTATCTTTAATAAATATTAAATATTGATAATGTTAATTATATTACTCCAGCGCTTTCTGTCCGGTGACTTCATGCTTGGTATACCAACTATAGACGGCGCCGGCAACTTCCATAGGATAATCAAATACTCTTAAAAGCTCGAAATCTTCTTCAGAAATATGGCCGTGCGTCAGCACCGTGCCTTTAAGCCAGTTTAGGAAGCCGCCCCAGTATTCACTGCCGAATAAAATTACCGGGAAAGGTTTGATTTTTTGCGTCTGGATTAGTGTAAGTACCTCGGTCAATTCGTCCATGGTGCCCAGTCCCCCGGGCATGATTACAAAAGCGGTGGCATATTTTACCAGCATCACCTTGCGTACGAAGAAATGATGGAAACTTATTACCCTATCGGCGTATATGTTGCAGGTCTGCTCTTTAGGCAGTTGAATGTTCAGACCTACGGATTTTACCCCCGCATTATGCGCTCCAAGGTTGGCAGCCTCCATAACACCGGGTCCGCCGCCGGTCATGATATTAAAGCCGGCTTTACCCAGTAAGGTGGCTATTTCTTCGGTCTGTTTGTACCATATATTATCGGGTTTAAGACGGGCGGAGCCGTATATCGTCACCGCGGGTTCGATATCGGCCAGGCTGTCAAAACCCTCCACCAGTTCCCCGATGATGCGGAACATACGCCACGAGTCTTCCTTGGCCAGTTGATTGATTTCAAACTCGTTATTCATAGGTCCTCCTGAATAGACAATGATTGATTATTCCAGCCTGACGGTATTGCCGTAATCAGGCACCATAGTCTCGTAGCCGGTGCTTTCGTGTAATAATTTGCCGAACTGCTCGGCCGAATCGGTTTCGCCATGGGTGATGAAAATACGCTTGGGGTGCACCTCCAGCTTGGAAAGCCATTTTAAAAGGTCGTCTCTATCTGCGTGGGCGGAAAATCCATGAATATGCTCAATCCGGGCGCGCACAGGATACTGTTGGCCGTGGATTCTAACGGTCTTGGCGCCTTCGAGGATATACCGTCCCAGCGTGCCGATGGCCTGGTAGCCGACGAACAATACCGTGCATTCCGGCCTCGAGATATTATTGGCGAGGTGGTGTTTAATGCGTCCGCCGGTGCACATCCCGGAACCGGCGATAATCATAATGGTGCCCATTATTTGATTCAAGGCTTTAGATTCATCAACTGTTTCCACCATTTTTAGACCGGGGAAATCGAATGGAGACAAGTTTTCCTTTAAAAGCTCTTTCATATCCTGGTCGAACAGGTTGGAATAGCGCTTGAATACTTCGGTGATTTTTATCGCCATCGGACTGTCAAGATAAACATCAATGGCAGGGATACGTTTTTTCAGAAGCAGCAAGTTGAGGTAATACAGGATTTCCTGGGCGCGCTGGAGGGCGAAACTCGGCACGATAATGTTGCCACCGGCATCAAAGGCGTTCTTTACTATCCTCGCCAGGTCTTCACCAATCTCATTGGTGCCGTCATGCTTGCGGTCGCCGTAGGTCGATTCCATCACGATGTAGTCGGTAAAACGGAACATGCGCGGGTCGTGTAGCATGGGGCGATTCCACCGGCCGATATCGCCGGAGAAAACGATGCTTCTCTTTTCTTCGCCCTGGATAATGCGTAGTCTTATCATAGCAGAGCCGAGCACATGACCGGCATCAAAGAAGGTGGCTTCAATGCCGGGGGCGATTTCTATCGTATTATTGTATTCGACGTCGGTAAACAGGGGGAAAGTCGCCTCGGCATCGGCGACCGTATACAATGGGATTTCAGGATAGGGAGTTTTCTTGCCCTCCCTGATATGCCGCTTTTTCTTATAGGCGGCATCTTCTTCCTGTATATGAGCAGAATCGAGAAGGATTATTTTGGCGATATCGGCGGTGGCGGGGGTGCAATAGACCCTGCCTTTGAATCCTTCGTTCACTAGTTTAGGCAACAAGCCGGAATGGTCCAGGTGGGCATGAGTAATCAAAACGGCATGCAGTTTATCCGGCGCGCAGCGGAAAGGCTCCCAGTTTCTATACTGGAACTCCCTTTCCTGGTAAAGGCCGCAATCCACGAGGATGGTTTTATTATTGGCTTCAATCAGATAGCGGGAGCCGGTGACGCCGCGGGCGGCGCCCATGAATGTAATGTTAATATCCATGATTTACTTCCCTGTTTTTATTTCATGATAGCACCTGTCTGCGATGGATGCCAGTATAACAAAGAAAGCGGCACTAAATTATATCTTCCGAGGTATTGTATATATGCATATATGCGTATATAATAATGTATTGGGAGGATATGATAAATGCCTGATAAATACAATCTAGAACTCTATAAACTCAAAGCCGAACTCTGCAAAACATTCTCCGATCCGAAGAGGTTGATGATTATCAGCGAGCTGCGGAGTGGAGAAAAATCGGTGGGAGACCTGGTGGAAGCCCTGGGGTCGCCGCAGTCCGTAGTATCGCGTCACCTGGCTATATTACGCAGCCGGGGTGTGGTCGAGACCCGGCGTGACGGCGTATGCATCTATTACAGACTCGCCAACTCCAAAATCGTCGATGCCTGCGATATCGTGCACCAGGTGCTGCTCGACCAGATATCCAGGAACAGGGAAATAGCCGAAAAACTGAAAGTCTAATACCAACGAATATAAGGAGAGCAATAATGAGCGCTATAAATACAAAACAGAAATTTTATCTGGAAAACAGGTTCGGCAGCCGCGTTACCTTCCGGAAGATAGAAAGAAAGCTTTACGGACACGACATCGCCGCCATCCCGAAGATGATAAGGCCGTTTATCGGCGATACCATGCCGGATGCGGTGGTGCAGCCGGAAAGCGAAGCTGAACTGGTGGAGCTGGCGCGCTGGGCAGTTGAGAATAACGTGCCGTTGACGCCAAGAGGCAAAGCCACCTCCGGCTACGGCGGGGGCCTGCCGATGAAGAAGGGCCTGGTGGTGGATTTTTACAGGATGAAACGGATTATTAAAATAGACGCTCAAACAATGACGGCGACCGTAGAAGCCGGGGTCGTATGGGAAAAGCTGGACAAAGAACTGATGAAAAAGGGACTGATGTTAAGGCTTTATCCCTCCAGCTATCCTTCGGCGACGGTAGGCGGCTGGCTGGCGCAGGGCGGCGCCGGCATAGGGTCATTTGAAGCCGGCTGGTTCGGCGAGAACGTGGTCAGCGCCCGGGTGGTCATGCCCGACGGCACGGTAAAGGAATTCAGTGACAAAGAGCTTGACCTGATATCCGATGCCGAGGGGACCACCGGGCTTATCAGCGAGGTAACACTGCGCGTGCAGCCGTTTGAAGAACTGGATGTTATCGCCATAGGCTGCCCGGAGGCGGACGGGCTCCAGCACATCGTGCAGTCGATAATCGATAAAAATCTACCGGTATGGTCGATATTATTTATCAATCCGCGCATGGCGCAGTTAAAAAACGAAGTGCCGCTTAGAGAGCACCTGGGGCACCCGGCGGAGGAAAGGGTGCTTCTGCCAAGCGCTTATATAATTACCATGGCTTTCCGCAAGAAAGACGGCGCGGCAATCAGGAACGCTTTAACGGAGATAACCAAGCCGTGTAAGGCCGAACTGCTTTCGGAAGAAATCGCCCGCCACGAGTGGGACAACCGCTTTAAGATGATGCTTGTCAAACGTTTAGGTCCCAGCCTGGTGCCGGCGGAGGTGGTAATACCGCTTGGCAGCCTGGGGAAGGTAATGAAGGAGATTGACAGGAAGGTAGACCAGCCCGTCGTCAAAGAAGGCGTGATGATAAAACGGGGACGTGACGGAAAGCCGGAAGTGGTGATTCTGGGCTTCATCCCCAGCGACCAGCGGAAATTCAGCTATAATTTCGTCTTCGGTCTGACGCTGACAATTACCAAAATAGCGGAAAAATACGGCGGCCGGCCTTACGCTACCGGGCTCTATTTCACCGGCTCGGCGGAAAAAATCATGGGCCGTCAGAAGCTAGCCGACCTCAAAGCATATAAGAAAAAAATCGATCCTAAAGGGATTTTGAATCCCGGCAAGGTTTTCAGCGGCGGTATCACCAGCAGGCTGGTGGCATTAGCCAGGGTCTTCGAACCTATCATCAGGCCGCTGGGCAACAGCGTTACCACCCACCTCGGTGAAAGGCCCGGCAAAGCGGTACGCGATATCCCGGCGGACGTGGCCTGGTACGCTTACGGCTGCTCACAGTGCGGCTACTGCATAGACGAATGCGACCAGTTTTACGGGCGGGGCTGGGAGAGCCAGAGTCCGAGGGGCAAATGGTACTGGCTAAGAGAGTATATGGAAGGGCGTGAAGAGTGGGACCAGTTCATGGTGGACACGATGCTTGTCTGCACAACCTGTGAGCTGTGCAACCTGCGCTGCTCGGCGTCGCTGCCCATCGAGCCTTCCTGGATGAAGCTGCGCGGCATACTGATTAACGACGAGAAGAAAATGACTATACCGCCCTTCGAGATGATGTCGGCGTCTTTACGGAAAGAAGGGGATATCTGGGCGGCCTACCGTAAAGACCGCGATGCCTGGTTCCCCGAGGACTTGAAAGAAAAACACGGGCCAGGCCACAAAGCCAAGGTAGCCTACTTTGCCGGCTGTACAGCCAGCCATGTGGAGACGGATATCGCCATGGCTTCCGTGAGACTACTGGATGCCGCGGGGGTGGATTTTACCTACCTTGGTAAGAAAGACAACTGCTGCGGGACGCCGATGCTCGTCTGTGGAAAATGGGACGTTTTCGAAGAGGTCATGAGGCAGAACATACAGAATATGAAAGATGCCGGAGTCGATACCGTGGTCACTTCCTGCCCTGCCTGCGATATGATGTGGCGGCAGGTCTACCCGCGCTGGGCGGAAAAGCTCGGCATCGAATACGGCATTACCACCAAACACTACAGCGAGTTGGTGGCGGAAAAAATCGCCTCCGGCGAGTTCAAGTTCTCCCAAAAAGTCAAAGACACCACCGTTACCCTCCACGATTCCTGCCACATCGCCCGCGTCTCCGGCGTCTATGACGCCCCCAGAGAGGTAATTAAAGCTATTCCCGGTGTCAAGTTCGTGGAAATGGAACATAACCGCGAACAGGCGCACTGCTGCGGGAGTGTACTCACCCTCATCAAAGACCCGCCGATTGCGGCGGAAATCGGCAAGACGCGTATGGATGAAGCCGTAGCTACCGGCGCCGATAAACTGCTGGCGTTATGCCCCTGCTGCCAGTTCCAGTTCCGCGTGACGGCGGATAAAAAGAATATTCCGCTGGAGACAGTAGACCTGGCGCGGTTTGCCTGCT
>MGMR01000023.1 GCA_001796495.1 Chloroflexi bacterium RBG_13_51_18 | reverse complement strand
TTCTGCTCTACTTCATCGAAGCTGGCGAGTGTATACAGTCCCGCTAGTGCGTCCGGCATGGCGAAGAAAACGACGACCTTAGGGACATCTTCTTTGACGAGGTTGTCCCACCGCTTAAAGACGATATATTTAGCGGGGGCTTTAGTGACCGGGGCATGCTTTTGCATGTACTCTTTAACCATCTCCGGTGACTTCTTATAGCGTTCGCCCTCAAGTTTGCCGGGAATGCCGCACGAGAGAAAATATTCGAAGTTGGGCATTAAATTTTCCGCGAAGCCGAGGTATCTTTTCCCGCCGGGACAGCCTACGGCATCTACATCGAAGGCCAGGGACTGCCCTTTCTGCACTTTTACCAGCGCCCCGATGACACAGTTTGGCACGGAACCGGGCTTCACTATTTCTGCGTTTACCGGATTATCCGTGTAATAAAAGGTGATGGGCAGGGCGGCGTCATTAAAGTATTTTTTCCATAGTTTAAGGAATTTCTCTTTGAAAGCTGTGTCCATTTTGTTTTTCCTCCTTACCCTTTGTTCATTCCTGGTTCAATTTCTTCTCGTAAAACACAAGGTCGTATTTGCCAACTTTTCCTCGATGTGTCTCTATGAAGCCGCATTTCTCAAAAAGCCGCTGCGCCGGGATATTATTGACCGTTGCATCCAGGCATAGTTCCTTATATCCAAGTTCTTGTGCTATCTCCATAAGCCTTGATAAAATCATTTGGGCGTGGCCGCGTCTCTGGCAATCGCGTCGTACACGTATTCTCTTGATTTCACCGCGTGTGTCGGATACCTTTTTAAGAGCCCCCATGGCGATGATTTCCTTGTTTTCCAAGCCCACAATAAAATCGCCATGTTTATTGATATATATGCCTTCTATGTCATCCAGGTCGCTGTCGTAATACGGGTCTTCCGTAGCGCCGAACTGCGCCAGTCCCGCGTAATGCAGGGCTTTAACGGCTTCTTTGTCCTCTGCCTGATAGCGGCGGATTTGCATCTTTCTCCCTGAAAGAAAAAGGCGGGCACATCCGGCTGGTCTTTCCGTCACATGTGCCCGCGCTATGATACACTTAATTGGTTATTTCCGTTTGTATTCCGGTGAAAAGAACAGGTCGTGGAAAAGGATGGGTTTCTTGGGATTGTCTATCTTCTTGAAATTAAGCGGGCAGTGATATAGTCCCGCCGGCACGTAGACGGTGCAGGCCTCGGTAATCGTGAATTTCTCCAGCTTCTTATTGTCCCGGCTCAATGTAAGCTCCACTACCCCTCCCAGGTCCGGCATATTGGTGAGATCGCCGCCGACGAAAACTAAAAACTGGTCGAAGTCGTGGGCGTGGCATTCCGTCACCATCTCGAAAGGTTCGGTAATTGCCCACCAGCTCATGGAGAAGTTCCTGCCGCCGTATTCTTTGTCGCTGTGTAGACCTAGTCTGGGGGCGGTAACTTCCTGGTGGGGGGTCTTGTTGGTCATGACGCTTTTCTTGAAGTATTTTTCTAGGATAGCTCTTTCACTGGCTGCCATGGGAATACCTCCTTCGCTAACTGATGTTTTTAGCCATTATATATCTTTGGAGGTATGTTTGTCTTGTTTTTCATCTGATAATATTTTTTGAAATTGACCGCTTGTCTTGATGTTAGTTCCTATATTTTATTCTCATTTCCTAAGGAGAATGCGTAGCGAGAGGGGGCGAAGCCCCCTCTCAATAGTCCTCCCCCTCTCAAACAAATAAGGAACGGGCTTTATTATTGTCTGTTTGAGAGGGGGATTAGGGGGTAAGTGTTCTTTTCAACTAGAAGTTTGCGGTATACCTTGGATACGCTTGTTATGCGTTGGCGGCTTTGACCTGCTCGTAGAGATTATAGTTTTCCTTAATCATTTCCCTGATGGGCAGATTAAAGGGGCATCTCTCCTCGCACTCGCCGCATTCGGTGCAATTAGCGGCTTTTTCCATACCGTCGTTAATGAATCCCCCTTTTAGATACCAGTCCGGCGGCAGGCGCTTAACGAAAGAAGGGAAGGTCATGAGCATGGAGATGGGTATCTGCTGTGCGCACGGTTGGCAGTAATCGCACCGTCGACAGAACCGCGTGCCCAACTCTTCCGTCATCCTCTTCATCTCTTTACGCTCGGCCGCAGTTAACTTCTGGGGGTCTTGATATAATCCGTAAATTTCTTCAATCTCGTGTATCTTTTCTATGCCCGGTATCGTGACCATGTCCGGGAACTGTAGCAGGTACTTAAAAGCTATGGTGGCGTTATCCAGCATGCCTCCTGCCAGCGGTTTCATCACGATAAATCCCATGTCATGTTCTCTGCATAATGGCAGCAGTTCTTTAGCAGGTTCGTTGGTGATAAAGTTGAACGGGAACATGATGGTCTCGAATTTCCCGGTTTTCACCTCGGCTTTGGCGGCGTCCATCTGGTGCGAGGTGATGCCGATGTGCCTTATCTTGCCGGCTTTTTTCGCTTTTTCAAAAACCTTGTAAAGGCCGTTTTCCGGGTCGAGGATTTTATTCAGGACAGTTATATCATTAATGCCGTGAAACTGGTATAGGTCTATGTAATCGGTGTCCAGCCGTTTTAGGCTCAAATCAAGGTTCTGCTCGATGATTTCCGGGGTGCCGGGAAAGGTTTTAGTCGCTATATAGACACTCTGTCGCTTTCCTTTGACCGCCTTGCCGATGCGTTCCTCGCTGGTGGTATAGCCGTTGGCGGTATCGAGATAATTAATTCCTAAATCGAGGCATCTTTGCACTACCTTCACGGCTTCCGCTTCCGTTAGTCTCTGTATCGGTATTCCCCCAAAGCCCAGCCGCGTTACCATCATCCCGGTCTTGCCGAATCTTATCTTTTCCACGCGGTAGCCTCCATTAAAGCGATTATTTGTTTGCTTCTATACGGGTTTTCATTTCCCGGTAGAATTCCTCCGGCTCTTTCCCGATGGATAGTTTTTCCATGGGGCACATCCCTTTGCCGTCCGGGCGCATGATATAGGGGACGATTTCCGTGAGGTGGTATTCTATATTATATTTTTCCAGCGTTTTGATTGCCAGCTCACTGCCCAGCGGACTGTATACCTCGCGGCAGTTGGCTTTGATAGCCAGCAGCGCGGCAGCGTTGCCCATGATTTTATCGAAGATAGTAACCGACTCCTGCCCCGGAGTATTTTCCGCGAGATATTCCATCAGCGGCAGCAGCCGGTCTTTGTCAGAAGAGAAAATCAGCGTTTCGTCCCGGTAGATTTGCAGCGTATCGTCGCTATCCAGGAACTCGCTGTATAAGTCGGTATACATTAGCTATTCTGGCTGTTTCCTCATGGCGTAGCGGCTAACCGCCCAGAAAGCCACCGGAATTAGGGCGAGTTGGATGAGCATGCCCGGCCACGATTGCGCAACGGTGTTCCACACGGCGCTGAAAGTGGTGGCGGTCGGTCCGAGTGGACTGTACACATTGCCGGTGATTGCCTGGACTATAGCGACGGCTATCAGCAGGGCGATACGCCCGCCTACCATGGCTCCCAGCACTGACCATATTATGCGCAGGTTGAGTTTCTGGCGCAGGAGCCCTGCCAGCATCCCGTAGACGGTAACTTCTACGGCTATCTGCGGCAGGACGGTTAGCGCCGGCATGCCTGTTACGGCATAGCTCGCCAGTGGCGTCAGCAGACCGACTATTACCCCGGCTTGCCAGCCGCAGGTCAGTGCGGCCACGAATACGAAGAAGTGCATGGGTAGATAGGTGGCTCCGGCGAACTGGAACTGGTGGAACAGCCATGGCGTCAGTACGCTTAACATCACGAAAACGGCAATAATACCGTACGTTTTTACATTGGTGAATTTCAGGGATAGTGGTAGCGACTGTGCATTAATGGCAATTCTTCTAAGCATTGATAACCTCCCGAATTATTGAACACTTTATGAATAAAAAACGACTCTACTTATAATGATATCTAGCTTGTGAGTAAATGTCAAAGCTTTTTTTAGTATAGCGTGTATTATTTTAGTTGAAGGCGGTATTTTCCCACCGGTACAGGCAGGGTCGATAGATAAGGCATGCCGTCTTTCTGCTCGATGGTTATCCACTTGAACCAGTTTTTATCGTCTCGTTGCGGGAAATCCTCGCGGAAATGCCCCGCCCGGCTTTCCTCCCGCATTAAGGCCGCTTTGTAGGTAAACTCTGCCGCCATTGTCATGCTCTCCGCGGAGTGATAACGGGCCAGGTCGTGGAAATCGGCGGCGCTTACTCGACTTAACTTGTTCCTGGCTTCCTGCACGATGCCCAGTGCTTCTTTCATCCGTCCGGCTTCGCGCTGCCGATTGTACTTCATGGGGACGACTGCCTCATGTATTCTGTAGGTGACCTCGGCGGCGTCTGTATCGCCCTTGTGCTGCATCGGCGCCAGTACCCTGTCCATCATGCTTTTTACCTGATTCATATCGGTGTCGAGTCGCTTGGCTCTCATGGCGTATTTACCCGCATTTTCCCCCGCCACGAAGCCCGTTACCGCCGCCGACTGTACGCCTAAGCCTCCCTGTCCGCCCCCGCCCCCCGACCAGCTGTTGCTGGAGGCGCCGCCGGCGGCATAGAGCCCGTCCAGCGTTGTCTTGCCGTTGATATCTATCCTTAGCCCCCCGCCGCTGTAAAGGTACCTCGGCCACATTTCCATTCTCTCTTTTAATGGGTCAACGCCTGCTTTCTCTCTTAGCAGCTTCATCGTATCGTTGCCCATGAGGTGTGTCAGTCCCTCCACCTGGTCTTCCGCCAGCCCGGCAATCTCGGCGTCGCTCAAGCCCATCAGGTTTAAATAGATTGGACCAAGACCCGCATTAACCTCTTTCTGCATGGCATCGATAACTCGCGGGTCGAAGGTATAAACGGAGTGCTTGCCTACCATTAGCTCGGGATAATGCTTGCCCATGATTTTCTCGCCCCGGGCGTTTTCCAGGTACAGGTAGAAATGTATGCCCATCAGCTCTTTGCCGAGAGCTTTAATGCCCCAGACGTAGCTGCTGTTAAACTCGGCGTTGACCAGCTGGGCCCCGGCGCGGTAGCCCATCGCCGGCCCCTCCCCGAGGACGGAGCTGTAGGTTTTCTCATGCATGTAGCCGCAGTTGCCGGTCGCTATAATCACCGACTTCGCATTAAAAATATAGGTCTTACCGTTCACCAGCCCCAGCCCGATAGCCCCGACCACCTTTCCATCGTTTTTCAGCAGGTCGATGGCGTATATCTTGTCCATCATCTTCACGCCACGCCCCTTCGCCGTCTTTTTCAAGGCCACCAGCGACCTCGGGGCGTCGAACAGCGTGACGAAAATATTCGGTCCCCAGTTGAGGATGTTCAATTCGCCTTTGCTTCGATAAAAGGTCAAGCCCATCGTGGCTAAATCCATAGTCGACTTATGCATATATTTACCGAACTGGAAAGTCCAGTCCTGGTT
>MGMR01000022.1:8399-21991 GCA_001796495.1 Chloroflexi bacterium RBG_13_51_18 | reverse complement strand
GCCGCAGGCTTTTAGCGCCGGGCCCCTTGCCGATAATAATATCCAGCGCATAATCTTCCAGCGCCGGGTAAAGTATCTCCTCTACCGTTCGGTTCAGGCGGTGGATTTCGTCGATAAAAAGGATATCATGACTGCGCAGGTTGGTCAGAATAGCCGCTAGGTCGCCCATACGCTCGATGGCGGGGCCGGACGTTGTCTTGATGTTGACGCCTACTTCTGTGGAAATAATATGGGCGAGGCAGGTCTTGCCGAGTCCTGGCGGGCCGTAAAAAAGCACGTGGTCGATAGGTTCGCCGCGGCCTTTAGCCGCGGCAATCGCTATCTTCAGATTGTCCTTCGTCTTTTCCTGTCCGATAAAATCGGTTAGACTCCGGGGTCTTAGACCGTTATCGAGTGGGGCATCCTCTTCACTCGGCTTTCCAGATATTACGCGCGTTATTTCGCCTCACCCCCTCAATTCTACAGTTGTAAAATTTTATCGAGCAATCCGAAAGGATTACTCTTCTTTATCTTTCGGTGGTGCATCATTGTCTGGTTCATCGCTGTCTGGTTTATCCGCGCCCGATTCATCTACTTTCGGTTCTTCGGATGTATCTTCCGGAGTTGTTGCTTCTTTGCTTGCTTCTATGTTACCTTTAGCCGCCATTGCCTCGATACCTTCTTCTATCGGCCCGGCCAGGCTTGCCAGCAGTCGCATCGCTTCGTCTTGCTCCCCGGCTTTAAGCTCGGCTATCTGCTCTTCCTTGAGATAGCGTGCCGGAATCAGCTTGCCGATGATAACGTTTTCTTTAAGCCCTACCAGTTTATCCACTTTTCCGTTGGCGGCAGCCTCGGTAAGAATACGGGTAGTCTCCTGGAACGATGCCGCAGCCAGCCAGCTGTCGGTGCTTAGCGACGCTCTCGTAATACCCAGCATGACGGTGTGGGCTGTAGCCGGCTCACCGCCTTCGGCAAGCACCTTAGCGTTGGTATCTTCGTAGACGTATTTATCTACAAGTTCATCGGGCACAAGGTCGGTATCGCCCGCGGAATCGATGCGCACCTTGGTCAGCATCTGGTGTGTGATAACCTCGATGTGCTTGTCGTTGATGTTCACGCCCTGGGAGCGGTAGACCTTCTGCACTTCGTCCACCAGGTACTGCTGTACGGCTTCCTTGCCCAGTATGCGCAGGATGTCATGGGGGTTGATGGAACCGTCGGTCAGCTGCTGCCCGGCCTTTACCTCCGCGCCGTTCTGCACCCAGATGCTGGCGGTAGAAGAGATGATGTATTCTCGCTCTTCTCTCTCGGCGTAAGTGATAACAAGCTGCTCCTTCTTAACGTTGACCTCGCCGGCGAAACGGGCTACCAGAGGTTGAATTTCCGCCGCTGGAGTTGTTTCGCCCTTGGCGACTTTAGACTTGGCTGTTTCCGCCGGGGCTGCCAGCACTGTACCGATATCCACGTACTGGCCTTTTTTCACCATCACCTTCCATCCGGTAGGAATGGTATATTCATCGTCATAGGTCTCGGTACTGGCGACCTTTATCTTTCTGCCTTCATCGCCATGGATTAGCTCGGCGGTCCCGTCTATCTCTGATATAATCGCCTGGCCGCGGGGGGTCCTGGCTTCGAATAGCTCTTCAACTCTGGGAAGACCGCTGGTAATATCCAGTCCCACCACGCCCCCGGTATGGAAGGTGCGTAGCGTCAGCTGGGTGCCTGGCTCGCCGATACTTTCGGCGGCGATGATGCCGACCGCTACGGTCAGCTCGATAAGCTTGCCGCGTGCAAGGTCGCGCCCGTAGCAATACTGGCAGGTGCCCCTCTTTCTTTAGGTTCGGTTATCATGATGCCATCGGTGGTGCCGCAATCGTCCACGGAGGTGATGACATCCTGGGCAACGTCGATAAGACGCCTGGTGAGGTAACCGCTATCGGAGGTTCTTAATGCCGTATCTGCCAGGCCTTTGCGGGCGCCGTGGGTGGATATGAAGTATTCGAGAATACTGTGGCCTTCCCGCAGGCTGGACTTGATAGGGAATTCGATAATTTTACCGGCGGGGTCGGTCATCAGACCGCGCATACCGGCCATCTGTCGTATCTGGGAAATGTTGCCCTTCGCTCCGGATGTGGCCATCATGTAGACGCCGCCGTAGCGGTCGAGGTTATTCTGGATGGTGGTGGTGATGGTGTTAGTGGTCTCGTTCCAGATATCGACGACCCCGTTGTATCTTTCCTCCTCGGTGATTAGACCGCGATGGTACTGGCTTTGGATAGTGTTGACCTTGGCTTCGGCTTCCGCCAGTATTTGCGGTTTATTAGCCGGCACTACGATATCATTCATAGCGATGGTTATACCGGACTTGGAAGCGAAACGGAAGCCCAGACGCTTGATGGCATCAAGTATCTGGCCGGTCTCTTCATCGGCAAGTACCTTGCTGCACTTGGTGACGATTTGTTTCAGGGTTGATTTATCAATAATTTTATTATAGTATCCCAGTTCCTTGGGGAGTACTTCATTAAAGATAATGCGCCCCACGCTGGTCTTGATTCTTTCACCGGTCTCTTTGTCGCGGACATTGATTTCTTCCCGCAGGTCGACGATGCCGAACTCATAGGCAAGTTTGGCTTCCTCGAAGCTGCCGTAAACCTTACCATCCTCTTTATTCTGATGCCTGATGGTGGTAAGGTAATAGCAGCCGAGTACCATATCCAGTGTGGGAGAAACGGTGGGTTCGCCGCTGCTCGGCAGCAATATATTATGAGAGCTCATCATCATGTCCCTGGCTTCCTTCACGGCGGCGCGGGATAGCGGTACATGGACTGCCATCTGGTCGCCGTCGAAATCGGCGTTAAAAGCGGAACAAACCAGTGGATGTATCTGGATAGCGCTCCCGTCGATAAGTACCGGTTCGAAAGCCTGGATGCTAAGGCGGTGCAGGGTCGGTGCCCGGTTAAGCAGCACCGGTCGCTCTTTAACGACCTCTTCCAGGATATCGTAAACCTCTGCTTTGGCTCTCTCTACCAGTCTCCTGGCGCTTTTGATATTAGGAGCCAGTCCCTGCGCTACCAGGCGCCGCATGACGAAGGGTTTAAAGAGTTCCAGTGCCATGCGTCTAGGCAGTCCGCACTGGTGTAGTTGCAGTTCCGGTCCGCAGACGATTACCGAACGCCCGCTGTAGTCGACACGTTTGCCCAGCAGGTTCTGGCGGAAGCGTCCCTGTTTGCCCCGCAGCATGTCGGAGAGCGACTTTAATTTATGGTTGCCGCTGATGGAGATAGCGCGTCCCCTTCGTCCGTTGTCGATGAGTGAATCAACGGCTTCTTGGAGCATGCGTTTTTCATTACGGATTATAATTTCCGGCGCGCCGATGTCGATAAGATGGCGCAGGCGGTTGTTGCGGTTGATAACCCTGCGGTAAAGGTCGTTGAGGTCGCTGGTGGCGAACCGTCCGCCGTCCAGCTGAACCATTGGTCTCAAGTCGGGCGGCAGCACGGGCAGGACGGTTAAAATCATCCATTCCGGCTTGTTGCCGCTATTGCGGAAAGCCTCGACGACTCTCAACTGCTTGCTGGCTTTTTTCCGCCGCTGCCCGGAAGTGGACTGGGTTTCCAACAATAGTCTATTGCGTATTTCATCGAGGTTGATGGTCTTCATGATTTGCAGGATAGCTTCGGCGCCCATGCCTGCTTCGAAGGTATCACCGTATTTCATTTTATAGTCATGATATTGATTTTCAGTTAATAACTGTTTGACATGGAGTTCCTTTATTTTTTCAACTTCGAGGGCAAGCTCTGCTTCCATGTTCGCTTTTTCTTCAGCGAACTGGTTGCGGATTTTATTTATCTCCTCGACGGTGGCCTGTTGCTGCTCCATCTCGGCAACCTGTGTGTCGATAGCTGTCTGCTTTTCCTCTATCTTATGCACGGTATCTTCTTCGAGTTGTTTGACGGCAGCTTCACCGGCTTTTTCCTTAACTTCGGTAATAATATACTGGGAGAAATAGATGACATGCTCCAGGCTCCGCGGTGAAAGGTCCAGCAGCAGCCCGATACGACTCGGTATGCCCTTGGCGAACCAGATATGGGTCACTGGGCAGGCAAGCTCGATATGCCCCATGCGTTCTCTGCGGACTTTAGCGCGGGCTACTTCCACGCCGCACTTGTCGCAGATAACGCCCTTGTAGCGTATCCTCTTATACTTGCCGCAATAGCATTCGAAGTCCTTCGTCGGGCCGAAAATCCTTTCACAGAAAAGACCGTCCCGCTCCGGTTTGAGAGTGCGGTAATTGATTGTCTCCGGCTTGGTAACTTCGCCGTAGGACCAGCTCCTGATTTGCTCCGGTGAAGCCAGCGAGATACGGACGGCATCAAAATCATTAATCTCGAACATCTTTATCTACCTCTTTCCAGCGCGGTTCTTCAGTGCTCTGCGGTTCTGTCTCAAGTTTGAAAGCCTCTTCTTCCGTGTCTTCAATGGCGGGTATTTTAGCCTCTTCTTCATTGATAACTTCAAGCGCCAGGCCAAGGCTCTGGAGCTCTTTCACCAGTACTTTGAAAGATTCCGGAACGCCGGGTTGCAATATGTCGTCGCCTTTGATAATGGACTCGTATGCTTTCGCTCTGCCCGTAACGTCATCGGACTTAATGGTCAGCATTTCCTGGAGATTATAGGCGGCGCCATAAGCTTCCAGCGCCCAGACCTCCATTTCGCCGAAACGCTGGCCGCCGAATTGCGCCTTACCGCCCAGCGGCTGCTGGGTAATCAGGGAATAGGGACCGGTGGAACGGGCGTGTACCTTGTCTTCGACAAGGTGGATAAGCTTCATCATGTAGATACTGCCCACGGTTACCGGCTGGTCGAAAGGCTCGCCGGTGCGCCCGTCGTTAAGTATGACTTTACCGTATGTTGGCGGCGAGAACCTGCCTTCAGCATTTACTTTCTCTATTGTTTTCTCCAGTTCCTCGGAGCCCAATTTTTTAGCGGATATATTCAATTCTTCAAGCCAAAGGCGCAGGCCGATTTCTCTGGCTTTCCCGTTAAGCTTTTCATTGAAAACAGCTTTACCGTCATATCCGCGTTCATTTACCCAGTTTATAGCCACCTCTTTATTGAAAGGTTCTTTGTTTTCTCCGGGATTGGGGTCGATGGCGCCTGATTGCTGCACAATCCATGCGCGGCACAAAGCGTCTTCAATAGCTAAATCGTTGGCGCCGTCAAAGACAGGTGTCAATGCTCGGAAGCCTAATAGCTGCGCCGCCCACCCTAGGTGAGTTTCCAGCACCTGGCCTATATTCATACGTGAAGGTACGCCGATGGGGTCGAGGATAATATCAACGGGTGTTCCATCGGGCAGGAAAGGCATGTCCTCTTTGGGCGCGATGATAGAAATAACGCCTTTGTTGCCGTGCCTGCCGGCCAGTTTATCGCCGACCGATACCCGGCGCTTCTGCGCTATCCATACCTGTACCCACTGGTTGACGCCGGCGGGCAGGTCATCGCCGCCGTTCTTGCTGTCTTTCCGCGTATATACTTTAACGTTTATTACTTTGCCCCACTCACCGTGAGGGACTCTCAAGGAGGTATCTTTGACCTCCCTTGCCTTTTCCCCGAAGATTGCCCGCAGCAGCTTTTCCTCGGCGGAGAGTTCCGTTTCGCCTTTGGGAGTGATTTTCCCCACCAGGGTATCGTCCGGCATGACCTCTGCACCGATACGGATAATACCGTCCTCGTCCAGTTCGCGCAGGCTTTCCTCTCCGACATTGGGGATATCGCGGGTGATTTCTTCAGGGCCCAGCTTTGTATCTCGGGCTTCCACCTCGTGTTTGTTGATGTGTATTGAAGTGAACATATCTTCTTCGACCATGCGGCTGCTCAGGATAATCGCATCCTCGAAGTTATAACCTTCCCAACTCATGAAAGCGACGGTGACGTTTTGGCCTAGCGCCAACTCGCCGTTTTCCGTAGCTGAGCTGTCCGCCAGCACCTGCCCCACTTCAACACGTTCTCCCTTGTTCACCAGCGGGCGCTGATTGATGCATGTCCCCTGATTGGTGCGGACGAACTTCATCAAGTCGTAATTTTTCGTTGTCTTATCATCATGCGTAATTGTGATGCGGTATTTGGTATTGCCTTTTTCGTCGATGTTGCCGGCCATTTCCGTGACAGTGCCGGCTTTCTCCGCAAAAACAACCTGCCGACTGTGCTTGGCCGCTTCCATCTCCATGCCGGTGGCTACCAGCGGCGCCTGGGGTCGTAATAAAGGTACCGCCTGGCGCTGCATGTTGGCCCCCATTAAAGCGCGGTTGGCGTCGTTGTGCTCTAAAAACGGCGTTAATGCCGTGGCAACGCTGACTACCTGCTTGGGAGTGACATCCATCAATTCTATTTTCGCCGGTTCTTCCAGCAGGTAGCCGTCGGCCAGCCTGGCTTCGATTCTCTGCTCTTTGAACTGGTTATTTTCATCCAGCGGCGCGTTGGCCTGGGCGATAACATATCTATCTTCCTCGTCGGCGGGAAGATAGATAATCTCGTCGGTAACAAACGGGACCACTTTTATCTTCTTGGACTTTAACTTGGCGAGTTTTTCCGCGATTTCCGTGGTAATAACGGCCTCGGCTTTAATCAGGGTCTTGCCTTTTTCATCGAGAATGTCTTCGGTAACCGTTCGGCCCGCCAGTTTTTTATCCTTGCTGCTTAGCTCGTGGACGACCTTCCGGTAGGGTGTTTCTATGAACCCGTACTCGTTGATAATGCTGTAAGTTGCCAGCGAACCGATAAGGCCGATGTTCGGTCCTTCCGGCGTCTCGATAGGGCATATGCGTCCGTAATGGGAAAAGTGTACGTCGCGTACTTCAAAGCCGGCGCGGTCGCGTGATAAGCCGCCGGGCCCCATGGCGGATAGCCTTCGTTTGTGGGTCAGCTCTGCCAGCGGATTGGTCTGGTCCATGAACTGTGATAATTGCGAGCCCCCGAAGAATTCTCTCACAGCTGCCACTATCGGTCTTATGTTGACGAGCGCGCTGGGGGTAACCGCTTCTGTCCCGATAATGCTCATGCGTTCCCTGACAACTTGTTCCAGTCGCAGGAAGCCGATGCGGAACTGGGTTTGTACCAGCTCTCCGACCGTACGTACCCGGCGGTTGCCCAGGTGGTCGATGTCGTCGCTGTGGTCTTTGCCATTATTGATAAGGATAATATGGCGTATTATCTCGACGATGTCTTCTCTGGTCAGTGTCCGCTCTTTAAGACTGATATCTACTCCCAGCCGCTTGTTGAGTTTGTAGCGTCCCACGTTGCCTAGGTCGTAGCGGGCGGGGTCGAAAAACAGGTTATGGATGAGCTTCTCTGCGTTTGCTTCTGATGGAAGCTCACCGGGATGTAACTTCTTATAAATATCCAGCATCGCGTCTTTTTTGTTTTTGATATTGGGCTCGCGCTCCATGGTTATGCTGATATATTTATGCTCGGACTGTTTTTCTTCTTTTTCAAAGAGCTTGTTTATATCATCATCTGAACCGTAGCCGATAGCGCGCAGCAGGGTAGTGATGGGTATCTTGCGTTTCCCGTCGATTTTAGTGGATAAAACGTAACGGTTGCTGGTTTCGAATTCTAGCCAGGCGCCTCGCGTCGGGATAAGCTTTGCCTGGCATAGATAACGCCCTGATACAGGGTCTTCCTCCCTGGTAAAATAGACGCCCGGCGAACGCAGCAGCTGGCTGACAACCACTCTCTCGGCGCCGCTGGTAATAAATGTACCTTTAGAGGTCATCAGCGGGATATCGCCGAAGAACAGGTCCTGCTCTTTGATTTCTCCCGTGTCTTTGACCAGCAGGCGCACCTTTACATAAAGAGGCGCGGAATATGTCTGGTCGCGTTCATGGCATTCTTGCTCCGAGTGACCCGGCCGCGGCTCGCGGAATTCATAAGCGATAAAGCTTAGCTCCAGCCGGTTGCCGGTCAGGTCCTTGATAGGTGATATCTCTTCCAGGAGCTGTTTTATTCCCTCTTCCTGGAATCGCTGAAAAGAATCAAGTTGTACCTTGATAAGATTTGGTACCTCAAGAACGGTAGGCAGCTTGGCGTAAGATTTACGGGGGACAATTCGTCGGGACATGGAAACGGGGGCTCTTGGTATTAAGACCATCTCTACTCCTTAGATAAATACAGCAATTCCAGGTTATCAATGACAATATTACTCGAGGTAAAAACGCAAACGCACGTACGGCAACATTCAGAATATCAACGTTTGGGAAGTAAAAATAACAAACACTTGGGGCATTATTACAAATATAAATGATATCACAATAGTTTTAATGATGTCAAGCTTTTTGACATGATTTAGTAAAATATTTTGGATATAGCTGTTTTACTGTTTATTTTATAGTTAAAAATGATAATATTATATTACCTTTCTTTATTGAAATAAGAAAATATGATGAAAAGTTTAATTATGACGAGACTGTTGCTGGCGATTGTCAGCATGGCGCTGGAACAGGCGGCTATCTGGGTCATTTGGCGTTTTTTGCTCCCTGAGTTTGATATAAATCTGCATGTCGGTGTCTTGATCGGTGTAATGGTTGCCTGGGGTATCTTCGGCATGTGGCTTTTTATTTTTACCAGCCGCGCTTTGAACAAGCAGGTACCGGCCGGATTGCCATCGATGGTCGGTACGGTAGGGAAAGCTGATGGCGCTCTGACTCCTGAAGGCATGGTGAAAATACGCGGGGAGCTCTGGGGAGCGGTATCTGAAGAAGGCAATATCGCTGCCGGCGAAGGTATTTTAGTAATTGGTGAGAACGGTTTGAAACTACTCGTGCGTAAACGCGATGGCAGTCCTACACATTAAAAAGTACGGTAACCACATCTCCGTCCCGGATGATATACTCCTTGCCCTCAAGACGAAGTAATCCCTTTTTTCGCGCCTCGGCGATGCTGCCGCATTCAACCAGTTCATTCAGTCCGATGCATTCTGCCCTGATGAACCCTTTTTCCATGTCCGTGTGAATCTTGCCGGCGGCCTTCAGAGCGGTTGTGCCTTTGACAATCGACCATGCTCTAACTTCGTTCTGCCCGATGGTAAAAAAAGTAATCATGTCTGAAAGTTCGTAAGACATCTTAATGGTCCGTTCCAGCCCGGATTCTTTGAGCCCGTACTCGTCGCGGAATTCCTGCGCGGCATTTTCATCGAGCTGCACCAGCTCCATTTCCAGCTTGGCGCATAGTGTTATTACCCTGCATTTTGCATCGGAGAATTGCGTCTTTAGGTCGGCTTCCATGGAGGCTGCTTGTGGAATTTGCTTTTCATCTATATTTACCACGATAAGCACAGGTTTGGCGGTGAGAAACTGGTAATTAGCTATTAGCTTGGCAGCCGCGGATTCAATAGCCAGGGTGCGCAATGGCTTGTCGTTTTGCAGTTCGGTTTGAAATCCTAGTAAAATTTCCTTTTCCTGCAAAATAACCTGGCGCTCTCCGGGTTTAGCCGCCTTTAAAGATGTTTCCAGTTTCTCCAGCCTTCTTTCCATGATGGTCAGGTCGGAAAAGACCAGTTCCAGGTTGAGCGTATTGATATCCCTCTTGATATCCAGGCTGCCCTGGGGGTGGGCGACGCTTTCATCTTCAAAAGCGCGAATGATAATCATTAGAGTATCCACGGTGCTAAGCTGGTTTAGCAACTGGCCGCCAATCCCCTTATCCGTGACCAGAGATTTGACGGAAGCTCCGATGTCTACATACTTAGCCTCTGAAAATACCACCTTGGGTGGATGAAACAGGTCTGCCAGCACTTTCAGGCGAGGTTCCGGAACATGGGCTATGCCTATGTGAGGAGATAGGCCGTCGGTAGTGTGGGATTTAGTATCGGCTTTACCCCCGGTTAGTGCGCTGAAAACGGTGGTCTTCCCGCTCTGGGACAAACCGATGATACCGATATTAATGCTCATTTAACCAAGGGTTGACTGCCGGTGATGCCTGGATATCAGCGACCTTTTTTAACGATTTCGCGGGCTCTTTTAAGCGCCAGGTCTCTTTCATCGATATTCAGTTTATCATTAGCTGCCAGATTAAGCAGGACAAGTAGCGATTCGTGGGTTGCCATATCGCCCAGCAGGTTGATTGCCTGGACTCTCATCTTACCGGAAAGCTGTAAATCTGTGGCGATATTTGCCATTTTCTTCAATTCGTCGTATTTATTGCCTTCTTCGTCGAAATCCGGCATAGCAGTTCACCTCTCGATAATATTAGGTAATTCGGTATATTGTTTTTTATTCTCTTTGCGATTATTCCCTATGGGCGGATTTTTGTCAAATGTTGATACAGGGTTTGCGGTTCTATATGCTATAATTACATATCAAAACTTAGCTGTGAAAATTATCGAGGAAGAATAATTTGCTGCATATACTCATCGGCGAGAATGATTTTTCCCTCCGCCAGGCGCTGGATGAAATAAAAAAGTCTATCGGCGACCCTGCTGCTTTAATGTCCAATACGGCAGTCCTTGAGGGGGGTAAAGTAACGCCGGAACAGTTGCGCTCTGCCTGTCAGACCGTGCCTTTTCTGGCGGACAAACGGCTCGTCGTCATTGAAGGGCTGCTGGAACGGTTCGAACCGAAAGGCAGAGTTAAAAAGAAAAAGTCGTCCCGCCGGACCGGCCAGTCGGAAGACTTTCAACCCCTGGTAGAGAGTATCAGGAATCTTCCGCCTTTTACCGAACTGGTTATTATCGGCGGGGATATTAAAGCTGCCAATCCGCTTCTGCTTGAGTTGGCCTCCATCGGTAAGGTGCGTAGATTTCCCATGTTGAAACGCGAGGATTTAGTGCGGTGGATAGAGCAGCGGGTTTCTCTCGAGAAAAAGGGCGCCGGTATCTCCAGGAAAGCTATCGACTTGATGGTGCGTCTGGTCGGCAATGACTTGTGGACGATGGCTAATGAGATTGACAAACTTGTTCTCTTTATCGGTGAACGCTCTATTGAAGAAGAGGACGTGAACGCGGTGGTTAGCTATGCCCAGGAAGCTAATGTCTTCAATATGGTCGACGCTATTATAGAGTCCCGGGTGAGTGTAGCCCAGGAACTCCTGCAGCAGCTTTTCCAGCGTGGCATGACGCCGGCGCAAATCCTGGTGTTGCTTTCACGTCAGGTCAGGATAATCTTTCAGGTCAGGGAAATGCGTGACCGCGGCATTTCTAGAGGAATTATTCAGACCAGACTCGGCTTGACCTCCGATTTTGTGTTGCGCAAGGCCTGGGAACAGGCGGATAAATATACGTTGCCGCGTCTCAATGAGGTATATCACAAACTGGTGGAGGCTGATGTATCTGTGAAGACTGGAAAATACAGCAACCCGGAGCTTGTCCTGGATATACTGGTTGCGGAGTTGGGACGAAGCGGTGCCGTTTCCGCTTAAGATTGTAATCTTGATTAATACGCCCCTTTAAGAAAAGGGTTTAAAGAAAATTATGCAGAAAAAGAATGGGCCGGTTGTCGCTTTGGATATCGGCGGTACCAAGATAATGACCGCGCTTTTTGATGCAGATGGCAAGATGCAAGCCAAAGACGTACGTCAAACCATGGCTGTTGAAGGCGTAGAAGCCGTCATTGAACGAGTACTCGCAGCCGTAAGAGATATAATCAGGAACAATAATGTATCACAAAATCAACTAGAGGCTATCGGAATAGCCTGCGCCGGTGGTATCGATACCGGCCGGGGCGTGGTAGTTACTCCCTCTCCCCACCTCCCTGGCTGGGCAGGCCTGCCGCTGGCGGACATTATCAAAGACAAAATGGGCGTTGCCGCGTATGTTCTCAACGATGCCAGCGCCGCTGCCCTTGGCGAGCAGCGTTATGGAGTGGGGAAGGGGATAAAGGACCTTGTCCTGCTCACACTCGGCACTGGTATCGGCGGCGGTATTATTATCGATGGAAAATTGTATCTGGGTGCCCGTGGCGGCGCCGGGGAACTTGGCCATATGACCGTTGAAGCTGCTGGACCAACGTGCGGCTGCGGTAATACCGGCTGTCTGGAAATCCTGGCCTCCGGTACGGCTATAGTAACGGATGCTGTAGCTCGTATTCGTCATGGTGAAAAAACCGCTCTTTCTGCTGTCTCGGGTGGCGAACTGGAAAAAATTACTGTAGAAATGATTGGAGAGGCCGCCAAAAACGGCGACAGGCTGGCGCAGGATGTTATCGCACGGGCGGCTTATTATCTCGGTATCGGGATGGTAAACATCGCCAATATCTTTAATCCGGAGATGATTATTATCGGTGGAGGCATGGCCGGACTCGGTGAAATGATTATCGCACCGGGTCGTAAAATGGTGGAGGAAAGGGCGTTTTCCATTAACTCGCGGGGAATACAAATCGTTAAAGCACAGCTTGGCAATGAGGCGGGGGTCTACGGCGCCGCGGCTTTTGCTCTTGATATGGGGAGGAAGTAATGAAAATACGTAAAGCTGTTATCACTGCCGCCGGCTGGGGCACACGCTTTCTGCCCGTTACCCGCTCCCAGCCTAAGGAAATGCTGCCTCTGGTGGATAAACCGCTTATTCAATATTCCGTAGAAGAAGCGGTTAACTCCGGTATCGAGCAGGTTATTATCGTAACTTCGGCAGGGAAGCGTTCTATTGAAGATTACTTCGACCGCGCGTTCGAACTGGAACATTTTCTTGAACGGAAGAAAGAATCGGGGCTGCTGCAGCGCATGCAGGAAATTTCCAGCATGGTGAATATCTGCTATATCCGCCAGAAAGAACAGAAAGGACTCGGCGATGCTGTTTTAACGGTCAAGGATATCGTGGGCGATGAACCTTTTGCCTTAATGTTGCCGGACGATATTATTAATAGTAAAGTGCCCGCATTGAAGCAGATGACGGCAATCTGTGAAAAATACGGTTCTGGTGTTATCGCCGTCGAAAGTGTCGGTGATGAAGATACTCGTAAATACGGCATCATCGAGCCTGAAAAGGTGGAGGACAAAGTCTATAAAGTGGTGGGACTGGTAGAAAAGCCGGAACCATCGGAGGCTCCGTCCCGCCTCGGCATAATCGGCAGGTATATCCTGACGCCTGCTATCTTCGATATTTTAAAAATTACCCCGCCCGGTAAGAACGGCGAGGTGCAGCTGACCGATGCTCTTAATACGTTACTCAAGCAGGAAAAACTCTTCGCTCTCGAACTTGATGGCACAAGATATGATGCTGGCACGCCGCTGGGCTGGCTTAAAGCCAACGTCGACCTTGCTCTCAAACGTGAGGATATTGCCTCGGAATTGAGAAAATACCTGAAAAAGCTGCTCTAGCTCCTCTCATTGACAGTTTATAGCTCTCCAACTTACAATCTATGTAAATAATCATCTGTTTTTCTGGAGTCCGGTAAATGAATAGCGATGAAATACGTTCGGCGTTTTTAAAGTACTTCGAGGAAAAAGGGCATAAGGTAATTCCCAGCTCTTCCCTTATACCGAAGGGCGACCCCACCCTGTTGTTGACCAGCGCAGGCATGGTGCAAATCAAGCCCTATTTTCTTGGGGAGGCGGCTCCTCCCGCTCCTCGACTGGCTTCCTGCCAGAAATGCTTTCGGACGAGCGATATCGAGTCGGTCGGCGAC
>MGMR01000022.1:7754-7986 GCA_001796495.1 Chloroflexi bacterium RBG_13_51_18 | reverse complement strand
CACGCTGGAAGAAACCAGGTTTGAAGAGACCTTGAATACCGGACTTGAAATTATTGAAAATCTCATCTCGTCTAAAACGGTAAAAAAAGCCGGGCAAGTCTCCGGCGTAGATGCCTTCAAGCTATATGATACCTATGGTTTCCCCGTAGAGCTTACGAAGGAAATCGTAGCCAAAGACGGCTTCTCTGTGGACATGGACGGTTTTGAAAAAGAAATGGCAAAGCAGCGGGAG
>MGMR01000022.1:6578-7698 GCA_001796495.1 Chloroflexi bacterium RBG_13_51_18 | reverse complement strand
TGTTAAAGGTAAGTTTACTGTCACCGATACTGTTCGCTTCCAGTCGGATGTCGCTCTGCACCAGGGCAAAATTACTGTTGGTTCTTTAGCTGTCGACGAAGCAGTACGGGCAATTGTGGATATTGAACGCCGCAGTGATATTGCCCGTAATCATACCGCCACCCACCTCCTCCAATCCGCTCTGCGGCAGGTGCTGGGCGACCATATCCAGCAGCGTGGCTCACTGGTCGCTTCGGAGCATTTGCGTTTCGACTTTTCTCATCTGGCGGCCATGACGCGTGAAGAAATCAAGGCCGTCCAGCGTATCGTCAATGATAGAATACGCCAGAACCTGGCCGTGAAAGGTGAGGAGACCGACTATAAACAGGCCATTGAAGCTGGCGCTATCGCCATTTTCGACGAGAAATACGGCGATGTCGTCCGCGTCATGAAGGTCGGCGAGCCAACCGTCAGCGCCGAGCTGTGCGGCGGAACGCATGTCACTTTCACCGGCGAAATAGGCTATTTCCATATCCTCAGCGAAAGCAGCATCGGCGCCGGTATCCGCCGTATTGAAGCCGTTACCGGCAGGGGGGCGGAGGCTTTCATTGACCGCCGTTTGACCGGCCTTGAAGAAGTATCTCAGGCCGTAGAAGCTTCGCCGGAAGAAGTAATGAAAAGAATAAATACGCTGCTTACCGAGCTGGATGCGGAAAAGAAGCAGGTCCTATCCCTGGAAAGGGAGCTGGCGAAGCATGAAGCCGGCTCTTTACTGGACCGTGTGGAAGAGATAAAAGGTATTCAAGTGCTGTCGGTAAGGATATCCACGGACAACCAGCAGGTTCTGCGTGAAATGTCGGACTACTTAAGAGATAAACTGAAAAGCGGCATCGTCGTTTTAGGGGCGGTTATCGGGGAAAGGCCGATGTTTATCGCCGCGGTCACTCCCGACCTGGTGGCAAAAGGCTATAATGCTGGTGATATCATCAAGCAGGTATCTAAAGTAACTGGCGGCGGCGGCGGCGGCAAAGATACCTTCGCCCAGGCCGGCGGAAAAGATAAAAACAGGTTGGATGAGGCTCTGCGTCTCGTAAAGAGTCTCATCTAACTCCGGAGGTTCATATTTCACGCACCTTGGGAC
>MGMR01000022.1:6230-6414 GCA_001796495.1 Chloroflexi bacterium RBG_13_51_18 | reverse complement strand
CTTACGACCGTTATGGGCACAACGGCGCTGAAAACCTGTTCGGCAGGGGCTTCGAAGGCTTTGACATGGGTGGTTTCGGCGATATTTTCGAGGCCTTTTTCGGCGGTTCCGGCAAAGCCGGTCGCCAGACGGCCCGGCGCGGTGATGACCTGCGTTACAATATAAAAATTTCTTTTGAAGAAGC